>DATEHJ010000640.1:0-7451 GCA_035279645.1 Gemmatimonadaceae bacterium | reverse complement strand
GACATCACCGGCGAGGAGAAACAACGCCTCTGTGAGGCTGCCGGCATTCCGGCTCCTTCGACGCGTCGCTCGACGAGACGCCTGAGATGATTCAGAACGTCGTCGACGCCGTTCAGCGGATCCTTCGCGAGCGCCGCTCGCCGATGCTGGTGGCGATCGACGGCCGCAGTGGCGCGGGGAAATCGACACTCGCCGAGGCGCTCGCCATCGCGACCAGCGGAATCATCATCCCGAGCGATGACTTCTTCGCCGCGGAGATCACGTCGGCTGAGTGGGACACACGTAATTCTGAGGAACGCGCGCGCGACGCGATCGACTGGCGCCGGCTGCGAGCGGAGGCGCTCGAACCCCTCCTCGCCGGCCGCGATGCGTCATGGTTTCCATTCGATTTCGCGGCAGGACCGATGCCTAACGGCGCATATCGCATCGCGACGGAGCTGACCCGACGAACTCCGGCGCCGGTGCTCATTCTCGATGGCGCCTACTCGACACGACCCGAGTTGGCGGACCTCGTCGATCTCACCGTGTTGATCGAGACGGCAGCGTCGGTCCGATTGCGGCGACTCGCCGATCGCGAGTCGCCCGAGCTCCTGGCGTCCTGGCACGCACGGTGGGACGCGGCCGAGGATTACTACTTTGCCCACGTGCGTCCCCAGTCCGCCTTCGATCTGATCGTCGACTACTCGTCCGCCGCTCATCAGTGAGACTGAGACTCGGGACGTGAGCGATGAGATCCTTCTTTTTCTCGGCGCCGGGCGGGCATCGCACCCAGGCCTGGCGAGTCCAGGCGCGAGACACGGAGACTCGAGGCGCGTGACGTGAGGTTGGGCCCATGGTCTCACGTCGGGCGTCGCGAGCCTCCGTGTCTCGAAACTGGACTGACCCGGCCTGGGTGAGATGCGCGCTCGCGGCCGCGAGAAAGATCGATCTCAGAACTCAGTTCAGAGATCTCGATCTCGGGTTCATCTGTCAATCTCGCGAAGCCTCGATCAGGCTCGCCCAACCCGTCAGCTCGACGATCCGATCGAGTCGCAACCCACTCTCGTCCAACAAGGCCGTGTACTCCAAGCGCGTGCGCTCCATCCCCTCGCCCGTCAATGCGAGCATGCGCATGTCGCCGTCCTTGCCGACATGGGGCACGTCCTCGTCAGGCAGGACGATCTCGAGCAACAGCACCTTCCCGTTAGGCGCCATCGCGTTGCGTACGTTGTGGAGGATCTTCCAGGCGTCGGCGTCGTTCCAGTTGTGAATCACGTTGGCAAGGAGATACGCGTCGGCACCCTTCGGAACCCCGGTGAAGAAATCGCCGACCGTGAACGTGCAGCGATCCGCGAGGCCAGCAGCCTCGAATTCCTCGCGCGCAATCGGGATCACGCGGGGCAGGTCGAACAGCTCGCCCTCGAGATGCGGATACGTTCGCAGCACCTCGGCGAGGATGTGTCCGCGACCGCCGCCGACGTCGACGAGCGTTTTCATCCCGAAAAAGTCATAGTGCGTCGCCACCGCACCGGCAAAGGGCGCCGAGCGGATCGCCATGTATTCGTCGAACAGCTGCGCGGCCTCGCGATTCTCGGCCAGATAGCGGTAGACGGGACCGAATCGCTCTACCATCGCGGACTTGCCGGTCCGTACCGTCCGCGGCAGCGAACCGAGGGCATACCAGAACGCCTCGTGCGACACGGTGCGAAGCGCGGCGCGCACCGAGTCGGTGACATCGCTGCGCAGGATGCGTCCCTGCTCAGTGAAGGCGTAGATGTCGTAGATGGCGTCGAAGACTGGGGCAGCAGCGGCGGCGGTCAAGCAAGGCTCTTCTGAAGGTGCTCGTGTCTATTGAACGCCGTACTTGACTCCAACCGGCCACGGCTCGTCTTCGCGTTGAGCGTTTTGCGTCTAGCGTTGTGCGTTGAGCGTTTTTGCGTCCTAGCACCTAGCACCTGAGCACCCATGCCTTCACGCACCGAAAGCCCAGTCCCTAAGATCCTCTTCGCCGGCTACGTCGCCCTGTTCATCTGGGGTGCAATCAACCCCTACGACCGCACCACCTGGTGGGTCGAGAACGTTCCGATCGTCGCCGTCGTGACGGCGCTCGTCGTCATGTACGCGCGCGGGATTCGCTTCTCGCCCATCGCTTACGTGATGATGGCTGTACTTCCTTACTGGCACACGGTAGGGGGGCACTACACGTTCGAGCGCGTGCCTTTCGGCTGGTTCGATCGGACGTTCGGCTTCCAGCGCAACATGTTCGACCGCGTTGGACACTTCTCGGTTGGATTCTTTGCCTTCGGCATCGTCGAGTACCTGCTCGCGCGTCGCGCGATGAGTCGCACTCTCGCCTGCCTGTTCGCGATCTTCGCGATCGGGTTCGTCGCGATGTCGTACGAGCTGCTCGAGTGGATCTACGCCGCGTACGGCGGCAATGCTTCGGCGGGCGCCAACTTCCTCGGCAGTCAAGGCGACGTCTGGGACGCGCAGAAGGACATGCTGATGGACACCCTTGGCGCGATCACGGCAGTGCTCCTCTTCCTCACCTTGCGATCGCGACGGCAGCCGCAGACATGACCTTCATTCGCACGATTCCGCCGTCAGCGGCCGAGGGAGCCGTTCACGAGATGTACGACAAGGTGCGCGCCGAGCAGGGGCACCTGCCGAATTGGGCGGAGGCGTTCAGCGTGCGGCCGGCGGTGCGCGCGGGATGGGTCGCACTCATCGGCTCTATCCGTCCCAATCTCTCGCTGCGGCGGTACGAGCTTGCGACGCTCGCGGCGGCGCGCGCGCTCAGAAGCTCCTACTGCTCGCTCGCGCACGGCCGGGTGCTCGCCGACAAGGTGTTCGACGCCGCCACAGTGACAACGATCGCGAGCGGCGACGGGAGCGCCGTCCTCGAGCCGGCGGAAGTGGCGATGATGGCGTTCGTGGAGAAGATGGTGCGGAACGCCGATCGGGTGACCGAGGCGGACGTCGCCGAGCTGCGCGCGCAGGGCTACAACGACGAGGAGATCTTCGACATCGCGGCCACAGCCGCGGCGCGCTGTTTCTTCAGCAAGCTGTTGGATGCACTCGGCGTTCAGGCCGACGCGAGCTTCAACGAGCTCGATCCTGCGTTGCGCGAGGTGTTGACCGTTGGCCGGCCGGTCTCCCCGGTTTCAACCTAACGGGATTCCCGGATTCGAATTCCTGAAACCGATAGCCGTCAGTTGCAAAGTGTGGAGTACGAGAGTGGGAGGTGGTGGAACACTATCCACCGAATCACTTCCCACTGCCGCACTGACGGCTATCGCTTCACGGCGGCGTGCTGCGGCACCGGAGTCGAGCGACCCCGCTGCTCCTGCTATCGCCCGACCATCGATGTCCCTACTGGCCGGTCGCAGGCCGCGGTCGCGGGAGTGCCGACGGCGGCAACATGTTGTTCAGACGCATGTAGTTCGCGATCTGGCTGTAGTGATCGGCCATGTCGAGCGCGTGGCCGAGCACCATCGTCGCGCGTGGCGTGCTGCGCGACTGGCCGCGGAACGACATCGTCACGGCTTCCCCGAGCTTGGCGTCGTCGAGCTGGGCGAAGGCGTTCTCGCAGAAGGTGAACGACTCCTTGAGCTTCGTGACGAGCCTGTCCTTGGGCCACGTCGCCTTGATCGAGTCGGCGGTCGTCGTGTCCTCGGCGGCCACTGTCGCCTTCATGGTACCGAAATTGTTGCAGAAGAAATAATTGTCGCTCGCGAGATGCTGAGCGATGAAACCGATGCTGAGCTGCGCCGGCGTTGGCTTGTAGCTGAACTTGGACTCGGGGATCGAGTCGAAGGCCTGGGCGAGATTCCGCTGAAGCCCAATGGTCCGGCCGCGGAACGCCGTGGTGATCGGGTTGGCTTGAGCGCCGGCGGGCGGCTGCTGAGCAGCGAGTGTCACCGGGAGCGCCAGGGCGATGATGGCTAACGAGGAAATCCTCATGGGTTCTCCAGGAGAGGTGGCAAAGGACGATCGGTGAAGCTGGATATCGCCACGGATTTACGCAATGCCGACACGGTAAACACTACACAACGCTGAAGATCGCATAGATTCGGGGCGCCTCCACCCAGCCCCTCTATGCGCCACCGATCGCTCGCTCTGGCCGTTTCGTCCCTGGTAGTCGTCGTCGCCTCACGACCCGTGTCAGCCCAGCGCCCAACACTCGGCGTCGGCGTTCGCCCATACGTCGCCATCGATACCGCTGTCGTCGCGCTGACGCACGCGCGGGTCATCGACGGCACCGGCGCGCCGGCGCGCGATGATCAAACGCTCATCATCCGGGACGGCACGATCGCCGCACTTGGCGATGCGCGGTCGGTGAGCGTGCCGGCCGGCGCGCAGGTTCTGGACCTCACCGGCAAGAGCGTGATCCCCGGACTCGTGATGGTGCACGAGCACATGTTCTATCCCACGGGACCCGGCGTTTACGGGTATCTCGCCGAGAGCTTCACGCGACTGTATCTCGCCGGCGGCGTGACGTCGATGCGCACGGGCGGTAACATGAACGGGTACGGCGAGATCGGGATCAAGCGCGCGATCGACGCCGGCAAGAAGCCGGGTCCTATGATTGACGTGACCGCTCCATACCTCGAAGGGCCGGGGCTCGGACTCGATCAGGTGCACGATCTCACCGGTCCCGACGACGCGCGGCGAATGGTGAACTTCTGGGCCGACGCCGGCGCGACGTCGTTCAAGACCTACATGCACATTACGCGCGCGGAGCTCGGCGCCGTGATCGAGGAGGCACACAAGCGCGGGCTGAAGGTGACGGGGCACCTCTGCTCGGTGACGTATCGTGAGGCGGCGGCGCTCGGCATCGATGATCTCGAGCACGGCTTCTTCGCGTCGACGGATTTCGTCGCCGACAAGAAGCCCGATGAGTGCCCCGGTGGCGCCCAGGCGTCACTCGCCGCGGTCGATCCAAATGGCGACGCGCTGAAGTCGCTGATCGCCGAGCTCGTTAGGCGACATGTCGCGCTGACGTCGACGCTGACGGTGTTCGAGACGTTCGTCCCGGGGCGGCCGCTCCCGCCGGGACTCGACGTCCTCGAGCCGCAGCTCAAAGCGCAGTTCGAGAAGCTGCACGCGACCGTCGCCGCGAACGCGCGCTCGCCGTATGCGACGCTTTACGCGAAGGTGGCGGGCATGGAGCTCGCCTTCGCGCGCGCCGGCGGACTGCTCCTCGCGGGGACCGATCCCACCGGCGGCGGCGGCGTGATTCCCGGCTATTCCGACCAGCACGCGCTCGAGCTGTTGGTCGAGAGCGGTTTCACGCCGCTCGAAGCGATCAAGATCGGGACGCTGAATGGGGCGACGTATCTCGGCAAGGCCGACCGCGTCGGGTCGATCGCGTTAGGCAAGCAGGCCGACCTCGTCGTCGTCACCGGCGATCCGGCGTCGCGAATCGGCGACGTACGGAATGTGCAGATGGTGTTCAAGCAGGGAGTGGGATATGACCCCGCGAAGCTGATCGAGTCCGTCAAGGGGAAGGTGGGGTTGTTCTGATTCTGCTGTGAATCGTCAGATTGAGATTCGTGACGTGAGACTTGAGATCCTGCTTTTTCTGGGCGCTGGGCAGTCATCGCACCCAGGCCCAGCGAGAACGGGTGAGATGTGTGCTCAGCACACCGAGACGGATCGATCTCAGATCTCATATCTAAGATCTCAGTCTCGGTTCCCCGCGTTATCCAGCGTCATTCGCGAGTGAGCCGTCTCTCGATGCTGAGCCTGCCACGTACCGCTACGTGACGACGCACGTCGTGATCGTGCACCCCGAGATACACTGGAACACCGGCAACGCGGGGCGGAGCTGTCTCGCCGCCGGGGCGACGTTGCACCTCGTCGAGCCGTTAGGCTTCTCGCTCGACGAGCGCGAGGTCAAGCGCGCCGGCCTCGATTACTGGGAACACGTCGACCTGCACGTCTGGAAAAGCTGGGAGCTGTTCGAGCGGGAGCTCCCGTCGCTCGGCGAGCCGTATTTCTTCTCCACCAAGGCGACGCGTCTCTTCTGGGACGCGCCACTCGGCGAGCCTAACGATGTAGTGTTGGTGTTCGGACGCGAGACGGGCGGGCTCCCGCCGGAGATTCACGAGCGATACCGCGAGCGATTCGTCACGATGCCGATCTTGTCGCCGAAGGTGCGGTCGCTGAATTTGTCGACCAGCGTCGCGATCGCTTTGTATGAGGTCCTCCGTCAGCGCCGGCGAGATCGATGAACATTCCACGCCTAACGACCGACCATCTCATCCTGCGCGACTTCGCCGAAGAGGACTTCGAGCGGTACGCGGCGATGATGACCGACCCGAGTGTCACGCGATACCTAGGCGACGGCAAGCCGCTGACGCGCGTGGACGCGTGGCGGCAGATGGCGATGTTGTCCGGACACTGGAACCTGCGCGGGTTCGGGATCTGGGCGGTCGAAGAGCGGGAAACCGGTCGGCTCGCCGGTCGAATCGGGTGCTTCCAGCCGGAGGGATGGCCCGGCTTCGAGATCGGGTACGTGTTGGCGCCGGCGTTTCGCGGACGTGGGTATGCGACCGAGGGCGCGCGGGCAGCGCTGCGGTTTGCGCGAGAAATCTTGGGACGTGACCGCGTCATCAGTCTGATCCACCCGGACAACGCGGCGTCGATTCGCGTTGCGGAGCGCCTCGGCGGCACACTCGACGACACGATCGAGTTCTTCGGCCGGGCGACGCATGTCTATGCGTACCCGCCTGAGCGTTGAATGTCATTCCGAGGAGCGAAGCGACGAGGAATCTGCTTTTGGTCCGGCGAGAGGAGAGGGAGCGCGCGCCAATAGCGCGCGCGACTCCCAATAAGTTGATCTGCATCGAGCGCCAGCGAGAAGCAGATCCCTCGCTTCGCTCGGGATGACAGGTTGAGTACCTAACGAGGCAGCCGTCGTGGACTTCGCCGAGCGCGTGCTGTATCACCAGATCCATCCCGTGAAGCTGCTCACGGATGTCGCCGCGGCTGGGATCGCGGCGGCGCTCCTCTGGCAGCATCGGCTCGGAGCCGCGCTCGCCGTCGGATTCGTCCCGTCAATTCTGGTCAGCGCGGCCTTGCTCCGGTGGGCGAATCTCGAGTCGTACCGCGATAGTGCGTTCGGCCGATACGTCGCCCGATTCATGACGCGCCGAGTCGAGGCGGCACGGTTGCTTGGTCTCCTGCCGCTCTGGGGCGGCGCATGGTGGAGATGCCCGGCCGTTATCGGCGCCGGCGTGCTGTGGATCGTCGGATGCTGGCTGTGGGGTCTCTCGCGGAATCGCCTCACGCCGTTACAGCACTGACACGAATCGTTGCAGTTAGGCGCGCGCCTCTGCGTCCCATCGGGGAGCGTCGTTAGGGTCGCAGCGTCCACGGAACCCGAGCGAGCGTGGCAGGATTGTCTATAGTGCCCCGGAGGGTCCCCCGCCCGCGATCACATCCACCAGGACCTCGAATCCGGGAAT
>DATEHJ010000639.1:0-3186 GCA_035279645.1 Gemmatimonadaceae bacterium | reverse complement strand
GGTCTCATCTCGGGACACCATTACTCCGGGCACAAGCGCGTGCCGGTAGCGACGAGGACACTCTGCGAGTTTCTCGCTCAAGCGCTCTCGCTCCAGGTCGGGATGGCAGAGCAGGTGGAACATCGCGAGCGGGCACTCGAGCTCAAGAACGTCGAGCGCGGCCTGCGCGAGCGCTTGATCAAGTCGAAAGACTATCGTCTCGCGCTCACGCGCGGATCGCCGAACCTGCTCGATCTCACCCGCGCGACGGGCGCTGTCGTCTGCGACGTGGAGAACTGCGCAAGCGTCGGCGAGGTACCGCCGATGAGCGAAGTGCGTGAGATGGTGAGCTGGCTCCGTAAGCAGGACTACGACGTTTTTCACACGACGATGCTGGAAAAACACTATCCGCCCGCGGCGGCGTGGAGCTCCTACGCAAGCGGACTGCTCGCGGTCTCGCTCTCCTCGCGACGTCCCTACTACATCCTCTGGTTTCGGCCAGAGTGGAAGCAGACGATTCGTTGGGCCGGAAACCCGAACAAGCCAGCGAAGGTCGACGAGCGCGGCGGAGCCGCGCCGCGTCTTTCACCGCGCGGAAGCTTTTCGGCGTGGGAACAGGAGCAACGAGGGACATCCGAGCCGTGGGACGCCGTCGCGCTCGACGCGGCCTCCGACATCCGTCGCACGCTGCTCGATCAGGTGCTCGCTCGCGCCGAGGAGATGGCAGCGCTCAACGCGGAGCTCGCGGCGACGAACCAGCAGCTGGCCGATAGCGCGGTCGAGCTCGAGGCACAGGCCGATGCGCTCCTCCGACACGGCGATGAGCGGGAGAAATTGCTCGAGCGCGAGCGTGCGGCGCGCGACGATGCCGAGCGCGCCAACAAGGCGAAGTTCGAGTTTCTGGCGATGATGTCGCACGAGCTCCGCACGCCACTGAACGCAATCGGCGGCTACGCGCAGATGCTCGAGATGGGCGTGCGTGGTGCGGTGACGGAAGGGCAGCAGCTGGATCTGCAGCGCATCCAGAACAACCAGCGGCACCTCCTGGGTCTCATTAATAATATTCTCAACTTCGCGAAGCTCGACGCCGGCCAGGTCGCGTTCCACATGATCGACTTCAACCTTGCCGTAGCGATCGACGAGATGGAGTCATTGGTATTGCCTCAGCTCCGCGCGAAGAACCTGAGCTTTGCGGTGCGGCGGCCGCCGGAAGAGCTCGCGGTTCGCGCGGACCCGGAAAAGGTGCGTCAGATATTACTCAACCTGCTCTCCAACGCGATCAAGTTCACGGACGCCAACGGCGCCATCGCGTTGTCGGCGCGCCGCGAGTCCGGGCAGTACCTGATCGACGTCACCGACACCGGCCGCGGCATTCCCGCCGATCGCCTCACGTCGATCTTCGAGCCATTCGTGCAAGTGCAGCGCGAGTACACTCCGCGTGGGAACGAAGGAATTGGTCTCGGCCTCGCGATCAGCCGCGATCTCGCGCGCCACATGGGCGGTGATCTGACGGCGGTCAGTGCGCTCGGAAACGGATCGACCTTTACGCTCTCGATCCCTGAATCGGCAGCGGAAGGCTAGGCGCCGAGCGCGTACCGGACCTGAACGTCTGCGGTCGCGACCGCGACCGTGCCGTAGAGTGGTCACCGCCGCTTGAACCCTTCGACCAAGGCCGCGGCATTCGCGTCGTCGGTGCCCCAGAGCTTGAAGTCGAGCGTGACACCGTTCAATGTCGTGACGTCGCTGCGCGTCTGCTTGGCGCGGTCCATCCAGCCGTGGATCTTCACCGCGACGCGGTCGAGCGGCCTGTTCTCTGTCTTCGCGATGACATGAACGAGCTCGACGCCACACGACGCGACGGCGGACAGGAACGCTTCGACAGGCGTGACCTCCTCGCCCGGGCAGCCGTTTTGCACCGGTCCGTCGATGATGAAATGATGGTCTCGCACGCTGCACAGAACGCGTCCAAACACGTCCGTCGATTGGGCAGCGATGTCGTACTCGCGATGAGTCGAGGAGGAGGAAAGGGAGGGAGAAGTCATTTGCTAGCAAATCGGAATCGAGGTCGATAGCTGGAGCGGCGGGCCTTTGCCGTTATGGCATTACTGGGATCTTCGCGCGCCCTGTCTGGCATCGCAACAGGTCGACCCGGATCACGAATCGCGCGAATCATGCGAATAGTTCGTTGAATGCTGCTGCAGCGAACGCAAACAAGACCATTCGCGTTATTCGAGTCATTCGTGATAGCATGCCTACTCAGCCGCGATCTTCAAGTGGCGATAGGGCCTTGTCAGAGCGTAGGTCACACCACTAGTTCTGCCACAACCATTCGAGCGCTTCGGGCAACGTCTGCAACCGCACGGCGCGGTCGACGTGCAACGCGTTGCGCGCGAAGACGAATTGATAATGATAGCTTTTGGCGGCGAGCACTGCGGCCAGGCGCTCGTTCGCGAGCACCCAGTCGTGCATCCCGTCGCGCATCGCGTTCGGATTGAGCAGATCCTTATCGCCGACCATCATCCAGATGCGGATCGGCTTCACTGGGCTGTTCGGGATCAGATGCTCGTGGAACTCCCACGCACCGTGCGGTGTCTCGGGGTTCGGCGGCCACTGCTGGTTGATGGCGGTGAGGGAGTACGCGAGCACGCGATGGTAGAGATCGTTGCGATACCACGCCATGCTGAGCGCCGCGGCGCCACCGGAGCTGAATCCCATCGTCGCGCGCTCGTTAGGGTCCTTCGTGAGCTTCACGCCGTACTGGAACTCGACGAGCGGGAGCACCTCCGACTCGACGAACTCGGCGTAGCGCGCCGACATCGTGTCGTACTCGAGGCCACGCTCGCTCCCTTGCGCGTCGCCGCTGCCATTGCCGATCGAGATGGCGATCATCACGGGGATTCGTTTCGCGGCGATGAGATTGTCGAGGGCGACGAAGAGAAGGGAGTCGGGTCCGTCGGCAGCGACGATAAACGGTGCGAGGGTGCCGCGGACGTACTGCGCGGGCACGTAGACGGCGACGCCACGTGTGTAGCGCGCCGGATGGCTCGTTGTCACGATGAGCTTCGCTGGGTCGGCGGGATCGGGGACACCGAAAGTCCCCGAGTCGCGCGCGATCCCGGGATAGATCCGGCTGAATGCGGAGCGCATCGCGAACTTGTAAACGGCGCCGTGCAAAATGGCGGCGCGGATGGTCATCTCGGGCGCGGG
>DATEHJ010000638.1:0-5986 GCA_035279645.1 Gemmatimonadaceae bacterium | reverse complement strand
TGGTACGACATGTTCAAGCACAACCGCTTCCCCGCGACGGCGCTCTAACGCGACCTCTCGTTGACTTGGATGGATCGCCGCGCTAGGCTGGGATTCGCGTGCAGGACGCACCCCGTCCGCGGAAAGGGCCGAGCCCACCTGATTCGTTAGGGCGACAATGCGCGATTTCCTTTCAGCCCGTCGGGCGGACGCGGGCGCATCGAAAGGAGATCGTATGCCCAGTCCGTCGTTCCTTCCCGCGCGTCCGTCGTTCGAGCAGCTTCGCAAGCAAGCCAAAGAGCTGCTGCGCGACATCAGATCCGGCAATCGCGATGCGCTGAAGCGCCTTCGGGCGTATATCACGCGCGCGACTCGAAATCCGCAGCTCGCGCCACCAACGCTCGCGGACGCGCAGTTCGTGCTCGCGCGCGAGTACGGATTCGAGAGCTGGGCCAAGCTCAAGCGCCACGTGGAGACGGTGGAACGCCCGCGCGACTTCGATGAGGCAATCTGGGGTCACGACACATGGCCCTTTCTGGTTGCGGTCTACGAGGGGCGCGATACGGCAGTTCGCGACATGCTGGATCGCGACCCGACGCTCGCGCGCGCCGAGTACGCTTACATGCAGCCGTTGCATTACGCAGTGCGCGGCGGACGCGAAGACATGGTGCGACTCCTCATCGACGCCGGAGCGGATCCGCTGGCGGAGGGTTGGTCAGGCCGCATCGGCGACGACACGCCGCTCGCCAGAGCGCGCGACCGCGAGCGACCCGACGTCGTCGCACTCCTCGAGGCCGCGGTCAAGCACCCTCGCGCGCCCGCGCCGGAGCGAAACGTTCGCAGGACCGACGCCTGGCGTGAGCTCGAGAACGAGATGTTCAAGCGCAGCGGGAGCGGGGACATCGCCGGCGCGCTCGAGATGATTCGCGCGCATCCGGGCATCGCGCAGGCGGGGCTGTACGAGGCGGTGCATCACGACGAGCCCGAGATGGCGCGGCTCTTGCTGGATCATGGCGCCGATCCGACCATTCCTTGGCGTTGGGCGTGTTGGTACACGCCGCTCATGCACTCGCTGCGCTATTCGCAGCCGCGTTATGAGACTGCTCAATTGCTGCTGGATGGCGGCGTGAAGCTGGACGACACGAATGGGCTCGGCATGGCGACGCTCCACATTCTCGCGAACGAAGGCACGCCGGCCGCCGCGGCGTGGCTCATCGACCGTGGGGCCGACCTTCACATGAGAGACCGTGAATTCGAGTCGACGCCGCTCGCGTGGGCGGCACGCGCAGGGCGTGAGGACATGGTGAAGTTCCTCCTCGCGCGTGGAGCCAAGCCGGTGATGCCTGACGACGAATCGTGGAACACGCCCTTCGCCTGGGCACGACGGCGCGGCCATGTGGAAGTCGCCAGGCTTCTGGCGGGCAACAAGCCCGACTTGCCGTCTCGCGGTACCATCTCGAAGTTGTAAATCAGTGAAATCCAGGTAAGCGTTTACTCTCCTCGAGCGAATTCCGTTATGCGCAACCGAGCGATTTCTTCTTCCTTGATTCTTTTGCTGTTGCTTTTCACCGCTTGCAAGGACAGCACATCTCCCAAGCCGTCGCAATTCACGCATCCGCAAGGGATAGTCTCGACACAGATCAGCGGATTGGGTGGCCGACCATTTGGCATCGGCGTCACGAGCACGGGCGATGTGCTCGTAACGGAGCAGGACTTGAATCGAGCCGTCCATGTCGGCGCTGCGGGCTCGCCGATGACGAACATCCCGGTCGGTGCCGACCCGGGGGATGTCGTGGCGAATCGCGCCGCGACGCAGGCGATCGTGAGCGGCTTCAACGACGGCACCTTGAGCTTTATCAACCTCGCTAACAACACCGTCACGCAGTCGATCCATATGCCGAGCGCGAATGCTTATCGCCTTGCATTCTCCCCCGACGAGACCGTCCTGTACGTGACGACAACCGACGGCCACATCTACGCCGTGAACCCCAGCGCGCATACGGTCGGAACGACGAAGCAATACGCTGGTTCGCTACAGGGGCTCGCGGTGGATCATGCCGGACACGCCGTATTCATCAGCTCGACTGCTGGTGTCATCAGTCGTCTCGATCCGGCATCGCTCGCGTCGACCGCGACCGCGGCTGTGTCCTGCAACGCGCAGGACATCGCGGTCTCTGCCAATGACAGCGAACTGTATGTCGCATGTGAGAACGGCGCTGTTGTCGTTCTGAATGCCTCGACGTTGGCAGCCAAGAACACGATTGTCGTACCGAGCGGAGGACCGTTCGGCCTCGCCGTGACACCGGACAACGCGCAGCTGTACGTCACCTCGCCGACAACCGGGCGCCTAACAATTATCGACGTAGCGAGTGGCAGCGTGATAAAGACGTTGATCGTTACCGGGACCCCTCGCCGCGTTGCCTTCAGCGCTTCGGGTGACAAGGCTTACGTCGCGAACGAGGGTAACTGGATCGACGTCATCCAGTGATTCCCTATCGGATTCGATGATTGCGCTTTGTCAGTCTGGCCGTTGCGTTTCAGGAAATGAGAACTTCAGTAACGGTGCGGAGCGTGCTAGCCCTTCTTGTACACGCGCACGTAGTCCACGAGCATCTGCTGCGGGAACGTCGTCGTCGCGTTCGGATCCCCCGGCCACCCACCGCCGACGGCGACGTTCAGCAGCAGAAAGAAGGGATGATCGAACACCCAGGTGCTGCCACTCGGAATCGTGGCCTGTGTCGTCTGAAAATACGGCGTGTCGTCGACCAGCCAGCGGATGCCAGCTGGGTCCCACTCGACGGCGTACAGGTGAAAGTCGTCCGCGAAGGGGACGCCGCCGTTCAGCGAAAACGGACCACCGATGCCGCCCGCGCCCGAGTAGCCGGGACCGTGCATCGTGCCGTGCACGACGTTAGGCTCCTTCCCGATGTTCTCCATGATGTCGATCTCGCCACTGCGCGGCCAACCCACCTGATCGATGTTGGCGCCGAGCATCCAGAACGCGGGCCACAGTCCCTGACCGCGCGGAATGCGAATGCGCGCCTCGAAGCGGCCGTAGGCTTGTGAGAACTTGCCAGCGGTCTTGATGCGCGCCGACGTGTAGAGACAGCTCCCGTACCAACACGTATCGCTGGTGTTCGCCGGCTCCGTGAGCGCGGTGATGACGAGATGGCCCGCGCCGTCGAGCGCGATGTTCTCCGGGCGCGTCGTGTAGAACTCGCGCTCCTGGTTCCCCCAGCCAGCCCCCCCGGTCTCCGCCACCCATTTCGAGGCGTCGAACGACGCGCCAGCGGCGCCGTCGAACTCGTCGCTCCAAACGAGCGTCCAGGAGGGCGGCTTCGTGGTGGTGTCTCCCGAGTTACTAGACGACGGCGCCGACGAGCAGGCGGTGAGCGCGCCGGCCAGCAACGCCAGAACGCGCTGACTCGCGCCGAGGAAGAGTCGCCTAACGACGGTGCGGTGAGGCATAGGGTGGTTGCGTTCGAGGCGGGCTCGAGTATGCTCTACGCCGACGTGCCCACGATGTCTATCACGAGTGATCCGATAATCTGGAGAGCTTCTCATGTCGTCGCGAGTGCAGCTGGCGCTTTGCCTTGTTCTCACGGTTGCCGCGAGTTGCCGAACCGCAGTCGACACAGCCAAGGAACGACAGACGCTCCTCGCCCGAGATCGCGAATGGGCCAGACTCGCGTCGGCTGGGAAAAGCGCTGACAGCGTTCTCTCGTTCTGGACCGAAGACGCACGCGTGGTGATGCCAGGTCAGGCGACGCTGCAGGGCAAGGCACCGATTGGCCAGATGGTGACGAGCAGCTTCAGGACGCCGGGGTTCCATGTCACTTGGACACCCGACACTGCCGTCGTTTCGGAGGGCGGTGACCTCGGATACACCACCGGAACCAACGAATTCACCGTGCCCGATTCGACCGGAAAGACAACAAAGATCGCCGGCCGGTATCTCACCGTGTGGCGCAAGGGCTCGGATGGCATATGGCGCTGCGCCGAGGACTACTCGACGCCTCTGCCGCCGCCGGTGGCCGCGACCAAATAGCGTGCACCGGGACGTGAATTAGTTTGAGCGGTGACGGTGCACCTTCGCACGCATCTCCAGTCAGGTCGAACATGAAGAATCTCGTTCTTGCTCTCTCCGCGACGCTGGCCTTCGCCGCGCCACGTGTCGCTCCCCCTTCCAACCCGGAACTCGCGCGCTGGGAACGTGAAGCGCGGAACGTCACGATCACGCGCGACAGCTGGGGCATTCCTCACATCCACGGGAAGACGGACGCCGACGCGGTCTTCGGTCTCATTTACGCGCAAGCCGAGGACGACTTCAATCGCGTCGAGACGAATTACATCAACTCGATGGGGCGCCTCGCCGAGGCCGAGGGAGAAGGCGAGATCTATCGCGATCTGCGGATGAAGTTGTTCATCAACCCCGACACGCTGAAGGCGCAATACGCCGCGAGCCCCGACTGGCTCAAGTCGCTGATGAACGCCTGGGCGGACGGGCTGAATTTCTATCTGGCGAAGCATCCCGAGGTCAAGCCGCTCGTCATCACGCACTTCGAGCCCTGGATGGCTTTGAGCTTCAGCGAGGGGAGTATCGGCGGCGACATCGAGCGCGTGAACCTGAATCAGCTCGAGGCGTTCTACGGGAACCACGCGCGCGCCGACGACCGGACGCGCGACGAGCAAGACGACGGGGAGGGACCTAACGAGCCGACGGGCTCGAACGGCATCGCGATCGCGCCATCGAACACGGTCGACCACCACGCACTGCTGCTCATCAATCCACACACGTCTTTCTTCTTCCGCGCCGAAGTGCAGGTGACGAGCGACGAAGGTCTCAACGCGTACGGCGCCGTCACGTGGGGGCAGTTCTTCGTCTATCAAGGTTTCAACGAGCGCGCCGGATGGATGCACACCTCGAGCGGCGTCGATGCGATCGATGAGTATCTCGAAACGATCGCGAGTAAGGGGAAGGGCCCGACCTACAGGTACGGCAGCGAAGAACGGCCGGTCACCGTGAGCACGATCACCGTGCCCTACAAGACCGCGAACGGCATGGCGACGAAGCAGTTCACCGTGTACCGCACGCAGCACGGGCCGATCGTGCGCGAGTCGAACGGCAAGTGGGTGGCGATTCGCCTGATGCAGGAGCCGGTGAAGGCGCTGACACAGTCGTACTCCCGCACGAAGGCCCGAAATTACAAGGAGTTTAAACAGGTGATGGAGTTGCACACCAACTCCTCGAACAACACGATCTACGCCGACGCTGACGGAAACATCGCGTACTTCCACGGCAATTTCATTCCGCGACGCAATCCGCGTTTTGATTGGACGAAACCGGTGGACGGGAGCGACACGGCGACCGAATGGCACGGCGTGCTCTCGGTTGATGAGACGCCACACTTGCTCAACCCCGCGAGTGGATGGCTTTATAACTCCAACAATTGGCCCTGGTCCGCTGCCGGCCCTTCCAGCCCGAAGCGTTCCGACTTCCCGGCGTACGTCGAGACTGGACAGGGAGAATCGTGGCGCGGGTATCACGCGCTACGCGTGCTGTCGAATCGGAAGGATTTCACGATAGAACGCCTGCGCGCCGCAGCGTACGACAGCTATCTCCCCGCGTTCGAAAAGCTGATCCCATCGCTGCTCTCAGCGTACGACCAGCTGCCCGCCAGCGATTCGCTCGAGACGAAGCTCGCCGGGCAAATTCAACTTCTACGCGCGTGGGATTACCGCTGGGCCGCTGGCTCCGTACCGACGTCGCTCGCGGTGTTTTGGGGCGAGGAGCTAGCGCGGCGTGTCGGCCCCGAGGCGCGGCGCGCCGGCGTCTTCGCCGACGAGTATCTCATCGACCGGGCGACGCCGGCGGAGCGCGTCGAGGCGCTCGCCGCCGCGTCGGACAAGCTGGCGGCGGACTTCGGATCGTGGAGGACGGCGTGGGGGGACATCAATCACTTCCAGCGCCTAACGGGCGACATCGTCCAGCCATTCAACGATGCCG
>DATEHJ010000637.1:0-2671 GCA_035279645.1 Gemmatimonadaceae bacterium | reverse complement strand
CTGGCACGCCTGCTTACCATTCCTTGCTCACGCGCCACGCTCCACGCGCAACGCTCCACGCATGCCGACACACATTCTTTTCGAGATCGAACAGGGCGTCGCGCGCCTCACGCTCAACCGGCCAGATGTCCTCAACAGCTTCAATCGCGCCATGGCGCGGGAGCTGTGTGATGCGCTCTCAGGCATCGGAAGAGACAATTCGGTCCGGGCAGTTCTCCTCACGGGTGCCGGAAGAGGGTTCTGCGCCGGGCAAGACCTCGCTGAGGCATCGCCGAGGCCCGATGGCTCGCTTCCCGACCTGGGCGATTTCGTCCGTGATGGGTACAACCCGATTATCCGGGCGATTCGAACACTCGAGAAACCAGTTGTCTGTGCGGTGAACGGAGTCGCCGCGGGTGCGGGCGCAAACCTCGCCTTCGCCTGTGACATCGTCTTCGCCTCGAGAGACGCAACGTTCATTCAGTCGTTCGCGAAGATTGGGGTGATACCGGACAGCGGCGGCACGTTCATCCTACCGCGGATCGTTGGGCTACAGCGCGCCACCGCGCTCACGATGCTCGCCGAGAAGATCAACGCCGAGCAGGCGCTCGACTGGGGACTGATCTATCGGGTCGTCGAGCCGCCCGGGCTGTCTGAGGCGGCGCTGGCCACCGCGACGTATCTCGCGACGCAACCGACGCACGGGCTCGGGCTCATCAAGCGCGCGTTCAATCGGTCGTTAGGCGTCGACCTCGACGCGCAGCTCGACTACGAGGAGGAGCTCCAGCGCGAGGCGGGACACACCGCCGACTACGCCGAAGGCGTGCGCGCGTTTCTCGAGAAGCGGAAGCCGAAGTTCGAGGGTCGTTAGGCGTGCCTAATCCGGCACGCGTTGGTATTGTCGGCGCCGGCGCGATGGGCAGTGGGATCGCCCAGATCGCGGCGCAAGCCGGCCATTCCGTGGTGATCGCGGACACGCGGCCCGAAGCGACGCGAAGGGCCGCCGGCGACATGCGAGCCTCGCTGGATCGCCTCGTCGAAAAGGGAAAGCTCTCGAGCGACGCGCGCGACGCGACGCTCGGGCGCATCCAATTCGTCGACGCGCCACTCGCTGACCTGAACGCGTATCGCGACTGCGGTCTCGTCATCGAAGCAATCATCGAAGAGCTCGGCGCCAAGCAGGCGCTCTTCGGCAAGCTCGGAGCGGTTGTCCCGGAGAGTGCGATCCTCGCGACGAATACGTCGTCGCTGTCTATCGCGTCGATTGCGTCCGGAACCGCGCATCCAGAACGGGTCGTCGGTATCCACTTCTTCAATCCGGCGCCCGTGCTCCCCCTCGTCGAAGTCGTGCCGTGGCTCGGGACAGCGCCGAGCATCGCCGCCGAGGCGCGGCGCGTCGCCGAATCGTGGAAGAAGACCGTTGTCGTAGCATCGGACACGCCGGGCTTCATCGTGAATCGAATCGCACGCCCCTTCTATGGTGAGGCGTTGCGCATGCTCGAGGAGGGCGTTGCCGATGTCCCCACCATTGACTGGGGGATGCGCGAGCTCGGCGGCTTTCGAATGGGACCGTTCGAGCTGATGGACTTCATCGGCAATGACGTGAACTACGCCGTCACCCGATCGGTGTTCGAGGCGTTTTTCTACGACCCGCGATATCGCCCATCTCTCACCCAACGCCGGCTGGTGGAGGCGGGCTTTCTCGGACGGAAGAGTGGTCGTGGCTACTATGATTACCGGTCGGGCGCCGTCGCCCCGGAGCCGCGGCAGAATCGGGAGCTTGGTGCCCGGATTGTCGACCGAATTCTCGCAATGCTGATCAACGAGGCGGTCGACGCGGCATTCCTTCGCGTCGCTTCCGTACGCGACATCGACCTGGCCATGACGAAGGGCGTCAACTATCCGAAAGGTCTGCTGGCGTGGGGTGACGAAAGAGGGCTTGACTGGGTACTGCGCTCGATGACAGAGCTGCAACACGAGTACGGCGAGGATCGATATCGCCCCAGCCCGCTCCTGCGGCGCTTGGCGGCCGAAGGGCGGCGCATTACCGAATGAGCGACTCGGATCCCGAACAACAACTCGCCGAGCGCGTCGTCGACGCCATGATGGCGGCCGACGCCTTCAGCCGTTGGCTGGGTATTAGAGTTCTAGCGGTAGCTCGGCATGAAGCGACGATTGCCATGACGGTCCGCCAAGACATGGTGAACGGCTTCGGCGTTTCGCACGGCGGCATCGTATTCTCGTTCGCCGACAGCGCATTCGCGTTCGCGGCCAATACCCACGGGCGGATCGCCGTCAGCATCGAGAACTCGATCACGTACCCGCTGCCGGTGCGCGTAGGAGACGAGCTCGTCGCGATCGCCGAAGAGGAAAGCGCGAGCAATCGCCTCGGCTACTATCGCGTCACGGTACGGCGTCAAGACAACGCGATCGTCGGCCTGTTCCGCGGCACGGTGTACAAAACGAAGACCGATTACTTCTCCCGCGGCGACGCGGAGAAGGAAGGGGAGGGAAAGGTCAAATGAAAGACGCCTACATCGTCGACGGCGTGCGAACGCCGGTCGGAAATATCGGTGGCGGTCTGTCCGAGGTACGCGCTGACGACATGGCCGCGAGTGTCATCGCCGAGTTGATGCGCCGGAATCCCGATGTCGATCCGGCGGCGATCGCGGACGTCGTGCTGGGTTGCGCG
>DATEHJ010000636.1:0-6307 GCA_035279645.1 Gemmatimonadaceae bacterium | reverse complement strand
ATCACGCGGCTCGGCTGCACGCTCTTCCACTCATTCAGCTCGTGCTCGAAGATGCCAGTCGCGGTGACGTTGCCGTTGAACATCAGATGCTTGCCGACGTAGCCGCTGGAGTTCGCGAGACCGTCGGGGAAGCTGTTTGTCTTGGAGAGGAGCAACAGCCGCGGCGTCTCGGCGCCGTTGGCGCTGACGACGACGGCCTTCGCACGCTGAAAGTGCTCCTTGCCGTCGCGATCGAAATAGGTGACGCCGGTCGCGCGGCCAGCCGCGTTCATTTCAATTTTGCGCACGTAGGAGCTCGTGCGAATCTCGCAGTTACCCGACGCCTCCGCTTCGCGGATCACCGACGCCAGCGCGCTCGATTTCGCGCCGTACTCGCAACCATATCCCTCGCAGAAGCCACAATGTTGGCACGGTATCCGGCCACGATGCGGCCGCGAGATCGCCGCCATCGGTGCCGGGAAAGGATGCCATCCGAGCTTTCGCGTCGCCGCCTCGAAGAGGACGCCCGACGACTTCACCGGCAGCGGTGGAAGCGGCAGCGGTGCCGATCGCGGTGGCTCCCACGGATTCAGGCTGCTGTCTCCCGAAATGCCTAACACCTGCTCGGCGCGCGTGTAGTACGGCTCGAGGTCGCCGTACGTGATCGGCCAATCGGCGAAGCCGGTGCCCTCGATCGGGCCGAGCAAGCTCCGCTCTTTGAAATCCAGCTCACGGAAGCGCCAGAAGTTCGCGGTGAAATGAATCGAGCTGCCGCCGACGCAGCGGCCATAGAGAAGATGCAGCCCCTTTTGCGCTTTGTCCTTCGGCGTCTTGCGGAAGGTCTGCGGACTCTTCTTGCCGTCGTTGGTCAACGCGTTCAGTTGAAAGTTTCCAATCTCATCATGCTTGAAGTCTTTCTCGGTCAGGTATGGACCCTGCTCGAACACGACGACCTTGTAGCCAGCGCGCGCGAGTGTCCACGCCATGCTGCCGCCAGCGAAGCCGGATCCCACGACGACGAAGTCCACGTCGGCATCGGGTGCATAACGAACCGCCTGCGAGCTGCCCGCCTGAGAGAATGACGGGGCCAGGTCGGACGGTCGCGCCGGCACATTGGCGACGTCCGGCGCCTCGCGATCATAGTAGCCGAAGGGTGGCGAGAAGGCGCCGCGGTGCTCCAGACCGATGAGCTTGAATCCCTGCTCGTCGTAGTTGCCGCCGTATTTCGGATCCGCGAAGCACGCGATGACCGTGAACGACCTCATCATATCGAAGAAGGGCAGCTTCTCGATCGACTCGAGGACTTTGTCCTGCTGCGACTCGTCGAGCGACGCGAAGCCCTTCGACTTCGAATCCATCTTTTTCGCTTTGGCGTCGAGCGTCTTGATGCCATCGGCGAACTGCTTGCGCAGTTCGGGGAACAGCTCTTTCAACCCGATGTCGATGAACTGAGGCGCGTGCATCGCACTCGCGTTCAGCTGTCCGTCTACGGAAGGAAAGATGCGATTACACGCCGCCTCGATGACCTTGAATTGCGCCGGGGTGAGATAACCCTCCGGTGGCGAAGCGCTCATTGCCTGACGACGCACGGTGAGGATCGCCCTCGCCGCGTCGCCTGTCAGAAGCGGTACGGTGAGTGCGGCCGCGGAGCGGGCGAGAAAGTTGCGCCGGCTAATGAGGTCCGATTCCATGCCTATGGCTCCCCGGAGTTGCTCACGAACGCGAGTCGCTTCCCATCCGGCGACCACGATGGGACGTTGATCGTTCCCTGCCCGCCGTAGACGTACGCGATCACCCGCGACGGTCCGCCGCCAACGGGCATTACCCGCAACAACACATGCTTATAGAACGGATGATCGTCCGCCGCAACCTCGGGGGGCGGAGGGAAGGATATGTATGCAATTGTCTTCCCGTCGGGCGAGATGTGTGGGAACCAGTTGTTGAAGCCGTCGGTCGTGATCTGCTGTTGCTCGCTCCCGTCGGGGCGCATGCGCCAGAGCTGCATCCGCCTCGTGCGCGCCGAGTTGAAGTAAATGAAGTTGCCGTCGGGGGAGAACTCCGGTCCGTCGTCGAGCCCAGGCGCGGTCGTTAGGCGAATCTCCTCGCCACCCTTGGCGGCGATCTTGTACACATCGAAGTCGCCGCCGCGCTGGCCGGTATAGACGAGCCACTTCCCGTCGGGCGACCAGCCATGGAGGTACGACGGCCCCCTCGCCGTGATGCGCGTCGGCGTACCGCCGGCCTGCGACACGGTGAACACGACCGATGCGCCGCTGTCCTCCGTGGTGTGATTGCTGATCCCGAGCATCCGCCCGTCGAACGACAGCACGTGGTCATTGTTGTTGCGCGTCGCGAAGCCGGTATTGATCTGCTCGGCCGTGCCCGACGCGATGTCGTAGCGATAGAGGTGCCCCTCCTGCGCGTAGATCAGCGCCTTCCCGTCGTGGGTCCAGTTGGGCGCCTGGAAGGAGCCGTGATAGTGATGAACAGTCGTTGCGTTCCCTGTCGCGACGTCGAGGATCTCGAGGTCGCTGCCGAGATAGTCGCGATAGGCGACGAAATCTTTCTTCGCCGGGATCGTGATGCGCACGTTGCTGAACGCGGCGCGCTCGACGATGCTGTCGTTATGCGCGCAGACGAAGAGACCGACGTAGACCGTATCCGGCAGCGAGACGCCGGTGAGCTCTTGCGTCGCCAACGTGTCGCCGAACCGCGCGACCGACATGATGTAGGCGCCATCCCGCCGCTCGAGCTGAATCACGGCGTCGGCGTTCGGCAGGCTGTCGCGCGACTTGTTCTCCTCGGTCGTTGCACCTGCCGTCCGACGAAACTGCAGCGACATGAGTCCGTCGCCGTGCAGCGCCGCCGTCACGTGAGGGCTGTTCGGGTCGAGTGACGGCCGGATCGTCCAGCCAAGTTTGCGATGCGCTTCCACCCCCCTTCCGACAAAACGCGCCCGCGTCGACAGAATGAAATTCCCGGTTAGGCGCTTCCAAACGAAGTAAAAGTCGTCGCGGGCATTCCACATGTTCTGGCCCGATCCCGCGATCAGATAGCTTTGCCGCTTGGGTTCGTACGACGCCGCGCCGGACTTGGCGCTCCCGACGTCGGCCTGCGCCTCAAAGACGCCGATCGGTTGTGTAGTCTGCGCTGCAACGCCGCGAACCAGGATCAGGCTCGCCGCGAGCGCGAACACAGCCGTGCTTCTCGCGCCATGGCGGCACTGCGAGTGCCTTCCCGCGTGTCGTGTCGGCATGATCTCCCTCGCGAAAGGGCAATCATGTCCACAGACCGCCCCGACCGCTAGGCGGACGACTCTTCTCTTCGCAGGCGGGGGAACAACGGATCGCGCTTGACGATCCGCGTCTCGGAAAGCTGCTCGCGAATCTTCGCGCTCGCCGCAGGAAGGAACGGTTCGAGCCAGTAGCCGATGGCCGCGAGACGATCCACGAATGGCGAGACGGTCTGGCGCGCGTTCGTTGTGTCACCCGCCGTGAGCGATTCCCAGGGTTTCGCCAATGTGATGTCTCGATTGAGCCGAGTTACCTCGTTCCAGAGTGAGGAAACGGCACGATCGAATCGGAATTCATCCAGCGCCTCGTGGTAGCTCGGCGGCGCAGGGGGACAGTCAGAGGACGAGCAACCCAAAGGGCCTGCCGCCTCGCACAGCGCGGTAACGCGCGACACGACGTTGCCGAGTCCATTTGCAAGGTCGGCCTGATACGCCTGCTCGAGTCGCGCGACACTGAAATCGGAATCGTCGAATGGCCGAGTGTGCCGCAGTAAGAAATACCGCACAGCGTCCGAACCAAACCGTGCGACGTACTCCGCGGGGTCGACGGCATCGCCGGCGGATTTGCTGATCTTGCGACCCTCGTTGGTGAGAAAGCCGTGCACGACGATTTGATCGGGCGGTGCAACGCCGGCCGACAAGAGCAGCGCGGGCCAATAGACGGCGTGGAACTTCCACACGTTCTTGCCGATAACGTGAGACGTGATTCCATCCCGCCAGTAGTAATCGACGTTTGCGTCGTCGGGAAATCCGAGTCCCGACAGGTAGTTGATTAGCGCGTCGATCCAGACGTACACCACTTGAGCTGCATCGCCCGGAAACGGAATGCCCCAATGCTCGCAACGACTCGCGTCTCGCGAGACTGATATGTCCGCGAGGCCGCCGTCGATGAATCGCAACACTTCGCGCTCTCGGCTCTCGGGAATGATTCGAATTCGGCGCGTCGCTATGAGTTCGCGTAACGCGGTCTCGTATCGGCTGAGACGGAAAAAGACATTCTCCTCGGCGATCTCGAGAGCCGGCAGGGCGTGCTCAGGGCAGCAGCCATCCGCCAGGTCACCCTCGAGATAGAAGTCTTCACAACCGACACAGTAGCGGCCGCGATACTCTCGGCGATAAAGATCGTCCGCCTGTAGTCGTGAGAGAAACCCGGATACCGCGTCCCGATGCGCGCGCTCAGTCGTGCGAATGAAGCAATCGATCGAGATGTCGAGTACGCTGCATAACGATCGGAAGCGCGCCGAATTCTCATCGACGAGCTGTTGAACGGGAACGCCGAGTGCGCGCGCGCTCGTGACATTCTTGAACGCGTTCTCATCTGTCCCCGACTGGAATCGCACGTCGCTACCGGTAAGGCGGCGATAGCGCGCGAGCACATCCGCCTGGACGAGCTCGAGAGCGAAGCCGACATGAGGAGGCGCGTTGACGTAGGGTATCGATGTAGTGATGTAGGAGGGCTTCGACATGTGAACCTCGCAAATGTGAAAAGGCCCCTGGGTCAGAGACTCAGGGGCCGATTGCGTTTCTTGAACAGGCGGTCTATAGGCGCACGACTATGACGCTCCCGTCCCGACGGAATCGGCCGGGGAGCGGCACATGCTGGCTGGCTGCGGAATGAAAGCGTTGATCATCGTGCTTTGGCGGTTCTCCCGTACGCTAACGTTGGCTCTCAGTTCAAGTCAAGCGTATTCCGCGCGTCACTCTTGGTCTCGTGGAGAAAAGCCGTCGAGTCGCTGCCAGCGTTTCACCGGCAGTGCGAATCCTACCGCGGCGCCGGTGACAGTGGCGAAAGGGACGAGACTCGCAAGTCCAATAAAAGCGAATCCCTCGCCGAAGCAATCGGGCCCGGCGCACGTCGCTCTCTCGTGCACGATGTAGCCGGCCGCGTAGGCCAGAGAAATACCCAGCCCGACGAGCGCGCCAGTCCTCGCGTGAGACCGCCGTGACTTGCCCTCGTAAGGCACCTCGAGTCGCTCGATGGCCGTGACTGGAACCGCGATGCGCGGGACGCGACGCAGCGCGGGTGGGTCGCTCAGATGGCTTACAAAAATGCTATCCAGAGTCGACGAATCGACCACGGCCTCCGCCGTCCAGACCACCCCCGCACCCGGCGCGAGCAGCCGTACTCGAGAGCCGCTCGGCAGTGACGGCGCGCCATGCGCATCGGCGTCCGCAGCCGTAACAATCGCCCGCGCGACCGCTGCATCCAGCGGGCCGACGTCGGGGAAGTACCCGCGCGCGTCGGTCCCCATGTTCTGCCGATTGGTGAGCAGCACAATCGACAGACCGTGTGCCGGTACGCCGAGCACGTATGTCCCAGTGAAGCCCGTGTGGCTGAAGCTCCCGGGGGGCATCCCGTTAGGCACCATCCAGCCGAGGAAGTTCTGATATTGGTCGCGAGTAAAGAATCGGTCGATGACCTGCGGTCGAATGTACTGCCGCCCGCCGGAGCCGCCGCGCGCGAGCAGCATATCGAGCAGCACGTGGAGATCGGCGGCAGTCGAGAAGAGCCCTGCATGTCCGGCGACGCCGTCGTTGGCGTACCACGAGTTGCCGTCGTCCGTCTCGCCGTTGAGCACATACTGACGCCAGCCATTCCACGCCGTCGGATCTCCGCGGTAGCGATAACCGAAGGTGGAGTCGTACACCATGTGCCGCTCGTAGCCGTTCCCCTGTTCTGTCGCCGCGAAATCCGTGAAGCCGTGCTGCTTGGGCACGAATGTCGTCGAGCGCAATCCCAGTGGCGTGTATAGCGACTCTCCGAGATACCGATCGAGCGGACGGCCCGTGACGCGCTCGACGATGTCGCCGAGAAGCATGAACCCGAGATCGCTGTAGTGTCGTCCCTCGCCAACTCCCCACTGGAGAGGCATGTGGCGGATGACCTCGTAGGTCTCATGCTCGTTCGAGGCGTGATAGTAGAGCGGCTGCCATTGCACGAGCCCCGCGGAGTGCTGCAGTAGGTGCCTAACGGTTATGCTGTCGAGGTGGACGCCTCGGAAATCAGGCAGATAGCGATACACTGGCGCGTCGACG
>DATEHJ010000635.1:0-2218 GCA_035279645.1 Gemmatimonadaceae bacterium | reverse complement strand
ATTGCGGCGGCGTCGCGCGCGCCGGTGACGATACCGGCGCTGGCGGAACGGCCGACGCATGCGGCGACGGCGAAAGATTCGAGATCATAGGAGGCGGGGCCGCCGGCTTCGCCGGCTCCGGTTTGTCCGTCCGAATCGGCGCTGCAGCTTCCGCCTTCGGCGGAATCGGTGTGCTGGGAATCGCGCGACCTTCGCTCGACGTCGCAACACTGATCTTCTTGTGGCTCACCCGCATCCCGAGATGCGCGATCAGCGCGCTCTCGACGTTCCGGACCGTCTGCTTCGGCGACACTTCATCCGTGGTCAGGATGTGTATCTCCTCAACCGCGCCGGTGCCGCTCGCGACAATGCGCGCCGACATGACGCCGGGCAGGGTCGCCAGCAGCTCTTCCGCACGTTGAATGGGAAGGACACTTCCGGCGATGAACGACGAATCAGGTAACGACACGGGGATTGCGACTCGGTTAGACACGGCCAAGCTCCACCGATGCAATGGTGGCGCGTAACTCTGTATGCAATGAATGCTGCTGGGACACCGTACGCGGTCGGCGTCGACCAGTCGGCTTGGGTAGGCGCGCCAATATGCGGATAACGGAAGTATTAGGCAAGCGTGGGCGGCTCCCTAGTTACCGTATCGCGACCTCCTTCCTACTCAGCCAATCGAGTATTCCTCTTCGGGAACTCGGTATTCCTTGATCTTTCTATAGAGAGTCCGTTCGCCGATGGCGAGCATTTCCGCGGCGCGGCGGCGATTGCCTTTTGTCTCTTTCAGCGCTGCCTCGATCACGGCACGCTCGATGTCGGCCATTTTGGTGCCGGGCAAAATGGTCACGACATTTGGCGGAGGCGGCTGATCGCGCGGCTCGATCGCCGGCGCGCGAATGCTCGTCACCGCGCTGCTCTCACGAACGCCGAGGGAACCCGGCTGCACGTCGCCGATCCAACCGTCGCGACGTCGCGCGCTCGCGCCGTCCGCACCATCCACTCGCTCGTCATCGAATCTCTGACGCAGCTCCTCGACCTGCAGTTTTAGCTCGATGAGACTCCGCACGATGAACTCCAGTTCTCGGCCCGAACCACTCGCGTTTTCTTCTTCTCTGAGTATCGGTCCGACCCGCACCGGCAAATAGCGGGAGCCTCCGTCGCGGATCTGTCTCGGGAGGTCTTCGGGATGGATCTCATGACCTGGCGAGAGCACGACCATGCTCTCGATGAGGTTGCGCAGCTCGCGGACGTTCCCGGGCCAGGGGTACTCGATCAGGATCTGCATCGCCTCGGCGCTGATCCCGTGGAACGGGCGATCGTGCTGTTTCGAGAACTCCTTGATGAAGTGCCGTACGAGAATCGGGATATCTTCGCGTCGGTCGCGAAGCGGAGGGAGATGAATGCGTAAAACGTTCAGCCGATAAAAGAGATCGCTGCGGAAGCTCCCCTGCTCCACCTGCTCGCGAAGGGGACGATTGGTGGCGGTGATCACGCGGACGTCGACGCGTATCGGTGACGTTCCGCCGACGCGCATGAACTCGCGCTCCTCGAGGACGCGCAACAGCTAGACCTGTGTGCCGATCGGGATCTCGCCGATCTCGTCGAGGAAGATCGTGCCGCGATCCGCCAACTCAAAGCGCCCAAGCCGCCGCTCCGCCGCACCGGTAAAGGCGCCCTTCTCGTGCCCGAACAGTTCACTCTCGAGCAGCGTCTCGGGAAGGGCGCCGACGTTGACGGCGATGAAAGGACGTGCCTTACGAGCGCCGAGGAGGTGCAGCGCGCGGGCGACGAGCTCCTTGCCGGTGCCGCTCTCCCCTTCGACGAGGGCCGTTGCGCTCACCGGCGCCATCTGCTCGACCTGCACCATCACTTCGCGCACCGCGTCGCTCTCGCCGATGAGCCCCGTTAGGCGCTGGAGCCGCCGCCGCTCGAGGATGCGCTTGAGGCTCGCGAGCACGTCGGGGTAGCTCACCGGCTTCGCGTAGAGCTCGACGTAGCCCGCGTCGCGCAGCCGCTCGAGATGTTCGACCTCGGCGACGTCGCTCAGCCCGACCGACGCCGCGCCCTCCCAGAGTTGTTCCTTCACGAGCGCGACCGACGAGGGATCGGCGAGATCGCCGCTGAAAACGATGATGTCCGGCTTCTCGCGACGGATGGTGGCGCGCATGTCGTCGAGGGGCGAGACGACAGCCGTTTCGATCCCCTCGCTTTCGAGGAGCGCGTTGAGCCGAAC
>DATEHJ010000634.1:0-11291 GCA_035279645.1 Gemmatimonadaceae bacterium | reverse complement strand
TCGCACGTGACGCGTCATGACATGCCTCGGGGATGGCGACACGACGATAGCCATCGTCGCGACGACAACCGCCGCGGCAGTCGCCAGAATAACACATGCAGTGACTCGAAGAGTCACGACAACTGGTTCTCGGATTTTTGGGCGTGGTGCTTTGGCGACAAGGATAAGAAGAAGAGCAACGACAAGTGCTCGCAGCCGCCGCAGACGCCACCGGATACGACGACGCCGCCTGATACGACGACGCCGCCCGATACGACTCCGGCGCACGGATTCACCATCATCCAGGGCCTCGTGTTCACGGACCTCAATCAGAGTGGCGCTGTGGACGCGGGTGAAGCGGGTCTCTCCGGCTGGACTGTACAGCTGACTGGCCCGATGAACCTCACGGCCGTTACCGGCACTGATGGTAAGTATGAATTCGACGGGCTCGTCTCTGGCCTCTATCTCGTCTGCGTCGTTCCGCCCGCTGGGTGGACGCAAACCCCGATCTCGGGGGCTCCGTCCTGCGGCACGAACCTGACAGGCTACAACCTGCAGGGCTTGGAGCTCAGCTCGGACGTCGCGTACATGGGCGTCGACTTCGGCTTCCGGCAGAACTAATAGATCAGCACTCTCGTAGCACAGGATGTTGGAACGGGCCCGGCGTATGCCGGGCCCGTTCCTTTTTTTGCGCTGGTCGACGCGCGAATGAACATTGATGGCCGTAAACGCTTCCGGGGAGGATGCATGTCGGTCTATCAACGCTCTGCCGCCGGCACCGTGCGTAAACGCTTACGCGCCTTCCTCGAGACCTTCTCCGGCACGCCGCCGACGCCAGAGGAGAATCGCATTCGACTCGAGTTCGTGCTGCGCGCTCGCGGTGAGCTCGTCGCCGGCCAGGGTGAGCTCCTCCGGCTCCTCGGCCCTTCGGGGGCCGCGGACGCTCTCGGTGATCCCGATCGGATCGCCGCCTACGCCGAAACGCTCGCCGCCGAAGCGATGATCAATGAGGCCGCCGGCCAAACGGAGCGCGCGGACGTGATTCGGAAGCATGCCGTCGCCATCGCGCGCGAGGCCCAACGACGCACGGTTGCTCCCGACGCCCAAGTCGATTCTCTTATCGCGCGCGATGGTCGACTCGATGGACTGGGAAGTACCTAACGAGACGGAGACTCCGCCGTGCAAGAAATCACCGCGCCAATCCTCACTGTCTGGGAGAGCTACTACGTCATCGTGGGCTCGTCCGGCGCGGCGCTCACGGGACTGATGTTCGTCGTGGTCACGCTGATCCGCGACTCGAGGCGGCGTCGATCCGAGCGGGCAATCGCCGCGTTCTCGACGCCGACGATCCTTCACTTCGGCGCGGCGCTGCTCATCTCGGCGGTCCTCAGCGCGCCCTGGCGGGCGCTCGGAGCCGTCGGCCTGACGATTGGGCTGATCGGAGCGATCGGTATCGCCTACATCGCGATCGTTTTCGCCCGCATGCGCAACCTCCCCGAGTACACCGCCGTGCTGGAGGATTGGATCTGGCATCTGGTGCTGCCGCTCATCGCCTATGTCACGTTCGTCGTCACGGCGTTCCCGCTCGCGCGTCACCCAGAGCCGTCGCTGTTCGGCGTCGCCGGGGCGACCTTACTCCTGCTCTTCGTCGGCATCCATAACGCTTGGGACATCGTGACCTTCCTCGTCCTCGACCCGACTCAGGCGGACGCGCCGCCGCCGCCGAACGAAGGCGCCTAACGCAGAGAGACGTTCAGGTACCGGATGTCCGTCGCCTCGTAGTCCCCCGCGACGCTGCGCTGCAGTCGCCACTGAGTGACCTGAACACCGGAGATGCCGGCCTCATACCCCGCGATTTCGGTGAGTGGCACACGCGCGCTGCCGCGCGCCGCAACGCTCGGGCAGGACTCTGGATCGACACAGAGGGTGTACTCCGCGAGGCTGTTCGGGTTGATCGCCAGATAGAACACCGGCCACCCGTTCGGGTTGCGCAGCGTCAGCGCCGTGGCGTCGGACGTGACGGCGAGAGGCAGTGACGACACATTGGTCGGCGACTCGCATGCCGCGACCGCAAGCGCCGCAAACGATAGGGCAAGTATTCGTGGGTGTCTCATGGAATCGTCGAGCGGGGCAACTGATGCCCTGCTAAACCGCGCGCGTCAACTTCGCGTCACTAGCCACCTAGCCTCTATCCCCTACGCGCGCCTACTTTCGTCGCGGGACACATCGGAGATGCGCCCATGACCGACAGCCCAACCTCCGCCAGTCTTCTGCTCAAGTTGTACGAGCTGCGCACCGAGCCGACTCTTCGTCAGGCGCGCGCCTGGTTCGCGTTCGAATTCCACCCCTCCTCTGCGCGCGAGGTGTTGAGCACGTGGCTTGGACCGGGGCACGAAAGCGCGCCGTATCGCATGGTCACGAGCTATTGGGACATGGCGGCATCGCTCGTGACAGAAGGGGCAATTCCCGCTCACATGTTCAACGCCGCGAACACCGAGCACTTCGCCCTGTACGCGAAGCTGCGTCCGTTCTTGAGTGAAGTCCGCGAGGCCACGCGATACCAGGATTACCTGATGCATGTCGAACGGCTCGTCACGTCGCCGGAGACAGCGGATCGTGTCGACATCTTCGACCGTTACATGCGGCGGCAGCGCGCGTTGGCCGCGGAAGGCAAGCAGCGCGCGAACCTAGCGACGTAGCCGCTCGTGCGCACGCGCGACGAGCTCGCGGCCGACCTGCGGACGCTCGGCCTCGCGTCGGGTGACGTCGTCATGGTACACGCCTCGGTACGTGCCGTTGGTAAAGTCGCCGGCGGCCCGGACGAGATCCATCTCGCGATCAAGGACGCGATCGGCGGGGCGAGCAAGGGAACCCTCGTGATGTACGCCGGCTGTCCGCGTTTTGTGGACGAGATCGGGCGCGGCAATCTCACTCCCGCCGAGGAAGCCGAAGTCCGCGCAAAGCTCCCCGTTTTCGATCCGCTCACCGCCCGCAGCGATCGTGAGAATGGCGCGCTCGTCGAGTTGCTGCGAACGTATCCGGGGTCGCGCGTCAATCCGCATCCGGCGCGGTTCGTGGTGTGGGGCAAGCACTCCGAGTTTCTGATCTCGCGGCAGCCGTGGAACTACGCGTTTGGCCGCGAGTCGTTGCTCGAGCGATTCGTCGAGCTGGACGGCCGCATTCTGCTCCTCGGTTGCGATCACGACACAGTTACGTTCTTGCATTACGCGGAGCACATAGCGGACATACCGGACAAGCGCGTGGCGCGATTCAGTGTCCCGGTGCTCGAGAATGGCGCGCGCGTCTGGCGGGACATGGAGGAGTTCAACACCGCCGGCGACGGCGTGCATCCTAGCTGGCCGGAGCAATTTTTCGCACGCATCGTCGACGCGCATCTAGACCAGACGGGAAATCGCGGTGGATCGGTGGGCGACGCGCCTTCGTACCTGCTGCGCGCCCACGCGCTGCACGACGCCGCGCTGCCGATGATGGAGTCGGTGGCGCGGACGCCATCGAGCGTTCATAGTGGGGAATAACGACTCAAGGTCGACCTATGCGCCTGCCACTCAACCGCACACCGTTTCCTTACGAAGACACCAGGACGTGGAACGCATTGCGCGACGCCCTCCGTGAGCTCGATCGGAAGGACGCCGTTCACCTCTGCTCGAGCGAGAGTCTCGTTCTGAGCGTCCTCTGCGCCGCGCTCGATCGGGCGGGCGTCTTTTCGCTCGGCGAGTCGCCGGGGACGAGCGTCGGACGTTGAGCGCGCATGCCGCTCGAGATTGTGGACCAGGGCAAAGGCCTCACGCTCCGTGAGCCGCTCACCGATGCGGAGTGGGAGGACTATCACACGCTCAGGCGAACGATCCTTTTCGAGCGTCGCGGCCAGTTCGGTGTCTACAACGCCTCGCACGGCGACGAACGCGCGCCGGGGAACCACCCTTTTCTGTTCTTGCTGGAGGGCGAGGCGGCGGGCACTATTCGCGTCGATATCGGTGACAGCGAGGCGATATTCCGCCTCGTTGCAATCCGCGAAGATCTTCAGAGGCGCGGTCACGGTCAGCAAATGCTCGCGTTGGCCGAACGCCTCGTCCGCGATCGGAAGAAAGCGCTCATTCACTCGCACGTGGTTCGCACCGCTGTCGGCTTCTACGAGCGCTGCGGCTTCTCTCGCGAAGGGCCGGATCGAGTCGGTGAGACCGTGCTCATGGTCAAGGCGCTCGGCCCTTTTCGTGCATCGGACAGCTGACTCTGGCTGGTCGGACCCGAGGCATTAGCCTCTGGTTCCCCGCGTTAGTCCTCCATGACGGCATCAAGGAAGCATCCCCCGACCTCTACTGACTCTCCCGGCAACAAGGCGGGCGCACGGAATTCCGCCGCCGAGTTCGTCGCGGGCAGTGGAGCGCAAGGTGCCGCCCTGGAAGGAGCGGGGCTCTACGGGCTCCTGGTCGAGAGCGTTCAGGACTACGCCATCTTCGCGCTCGACCCGAACGGCTACGTCCTGAGCTGGAACGCGGGCGCCGCGCGCCTCAAGGGATACGCCCCGAGCGAGATCATCGGAAAACACTTCTCGATTTTCTATCCGGAGTCGGACAACCCCCTAGTCAAGACCAAATGGGAGTTGGAGATGGCCGATCGCGACGGGCGATTCGAGGACGAGGGATGGCGCGTTCGAAAGGACGGCACGCAGTTTTGGGCGAATGTCATCATCACCGCGTTGCGGGCGCCGGACGGGGAGCTCGTCGGCTTTGCGAAAGTCACGCGCGACCTGACGGAGCGAAAGGCGGCGGAGGAGCGCGCGGTGCGGGACGCGAGTCGCCTCGCAGCGGTGGAGGCGGCTAACAAGACGAAGTCTGAGTTCCTGGCGACGATGAGCCACGAGCTGCGGACGCCGCTCAACGCCATCGGTGGCTACGCAGAGCTGATCGAAATGGGCGTCGGCGGGCCGGTCACCCCCGAACAGGCGTCTTACCTCGCCCGCATTCGGAGCAGCCAGCAGCACCTGCTTGCGATTATTAATGACTTGCTGAACTACAGCCGCAGCGAGGGCGGGCACCTGGCCTACGAGCTGGAGCTGGTCTCGCTGCACGACGTCGTCGAGCGTTCCGTCCCGATGATGATGCCGCAGGCAACCTCGAAGAGCATCACGATCCAACATGGTCCGTGCCAAGCGGCGGTGCAGGCGTGGGCCGATGAGCAGAAGGTCGAGCAGATCGTTTTGAACTTGCTGTCCAATGCTGTGAAGTTCACGCCGCAGGGCGGACACGTCCTGGTGTCGTGCGGCATCGGCGAGGATCAGAGCACGATCACCGTGAGCGATACCGGACCGGGCGTGCCACCCGAAAGGGCCGAGGACATCTTCGAGCCCTTCGTGCAGTTGGGTAGATCGCTCACGAGCCAGCAGCAGGGTACCGGTCTCGGCCTTGCCATCAGCCGCGATCTCGCCCGCGGGATGCACGGCGATCTACAGGTCGATAGCGCTCCTGGCGCTGGCGCGACTTTCACGTTGACGCTGCCGAACACACCGCTTTGAGGGTTCTACTCAGTTGGAGCGGCGGCAAGGACAGCGCACTCGCGCTCGCCGCGCTCGCCGCAGATCCGAGCGTCGAGGTCGTGGGTCTTCTGACGAGCGTCACACGCGAATACGACCGCGTCAGCGTCCATGGCGTACGCCGCGCACTGCTCGACGCGCAAGCCGCTGCGCTGCGCTTGCCACTCACCGAGATTGCGCTCGATCCGCAATCCTCGAACGCCGCGTACGAAACGGCCTTTGTCGCCGCGGTGGAGAACGCGCGATCGCGGCATCCCGACCTGTCGGCGATCGCGTTTGGCGATCTCTTTCTCACCGATGTCCGCGCGTATCGCGAGCGGCTGCTCGCCGGTACCGGCCTCACGGCACTCTTCCCGCTCTGGGGCGAGCCGACGCCGGCGCTGGCCGAGCGATGCTGCGCGCTCGGCATCGCCGCGCGACTCGTCTGCGTCGACACCACCCAACTCTCCCCCGGCTTCGTCGGCCGCGTATTCGACCGTCAGCTCCTCGCCGACTTGCCATCCACCGTCGATCCCTGTGGGGAGCGCGGCGAGTTTCACACGTTCGTGTCGTCCGGTCCCGGGTTCGCCTCGCCGGTGCAGTATTCGATTGGTGAAGTCGTTAGGCGTGAGGAGAGGTTCGTCTATTGCGATCTGGATCCAGTTGAATCGACGTCGCAATTGACCTAACGGCGCAACTGAGGTAACGGCGCCGCCTGAGCTACATTGGCCCATGAACCGTTCGGTCTGGATCGCCGCAGTCTACGAGGGTTCCCCTAGCCCCCAGCCCTCAGCCCTCAGCCCCTAGCCCGTAGCCCCCATGCTGCAACTCGCGCCACGGATCGTGATCGTCATGCCCGATCAGTGGAGACGCGCACTGCTTCGCGCCGCGCTGCGTGAGGCGGGCTATGACGCCGTCGGTACGCGCGGACTCCGGCAAGCGCTGCTCGTTCCACCCTCCGCGCCCGAGCGCGGTCCCGTTCGCATCATCGTTCTCGATCAGGACGCGCTCGGCGACGCGGACCTTCCACGTCTCGAGGCGTTACGCGAGCGCCACGATCGTCCCGCTGTTGTGTTCCTCGCTCGGGCGACGGTTCGGCCCCCCGAGGGACCGTGGCATCGCGTGCTGCGCCGCCCGATGAGCGTCGCCGACCTCGTGATCGCCGCGGAGTCAATGCTGCCGCTAGCCCCTGAGTTGCGTCACGCGATTGATGTCACTGAAGCCAGAGGCGCAACTGAGTCGACACCGGAAAGGAAGCGACGGCGCGACTGAAGCCACGGCGCAGCTGAGGCGACGACACGCTCGCTAACCTTGTGGATCAGTTGCGTCGTTTTACAGCGTCTTCAGATACTCCACGAGATCCGTTTTCTGCGCCGCCGTTAGGTGCAGCGAGAACAGTTGATCGTAATGTGCGACGACATCCGCGAGCGTTGCCGCGCTTCCGTCGTGGAAGTACGGCGCGTGTCGAGCAAGGCCGCGGAGTGGAGTCGTGCGATACAACTTGGTCACGCTGCGCTCGGCGTGTGCGGCATTCTGACCAACCTCGCTCGGCGTGTGCAGCTTGCCGGCGTTGACGTCGGTGTAGAGAGTGCCGGTGTGACAGCTCGCGCAGCGCGCGGGCCCCGTGAAGAGCGTCTTGCCCCGATCCGCCGCGGGGGCGTCGAAGCTGCCCGGAGCCGCTTTGGGGGCCGTTAGGCTGAGCTGATACGCGAGCAACGCCGGAAGCAGTGGCGTCACGAGGTCCGGGGACTTCACGACGTTGATCCCGAGTCTCGAATCGCGGAAGGTCCCTTGAGCGTGCATCTGGGTCACCGGCGACATAGGCATTCCAGTACGAGATCGTGTCGTCGCCGGTGTAGATCTCCCTCGCCACACCTCTGAGGCCGTACGCCGGCGGAATCACCGCCGGGAGGTTCTTGCCATCGATGTTCGTGCGTGGATCGTACTTCCCCGGTCCCCAGGAGTTGAGAATTGTCTTAAGAGACGTGGGAATCGCCGGCGAGAGCGCGACGATCGCGCCGACATTCAAGTCGTGATTCGGCCAGCCGTCCAATCGATGGCCGATACCGGGCGCGAAGGAATTGTCGACGGTGGAGTGACAGAGCGCGCATGTGATGCCGAGCCGAAACGAGCGTGTCCTTGCCGTTGACCGTCTCGACTGTGCCCTTGATTCCGACGACGGCGCCAAGCTTGAGCAGAGTGACCGTCGTCGCAGGGCTATTGAGGTCGACCGTCTTCGCGGCGATCGCGTCGCGCACCGCTTGCGGAAGCGTATCGACGTCGACTTTGAGACCGACCTGGAGTGCCAACACGGGACTGACCGACGACTGAACGACCTCGTGGAGGCGAGCGGTGTCGGTCCAGAATCGCTCGTCGTCGAAGGTTTCGAAGCGAAAGACGGTTTTGCCTTTCGCCACCTGCGCCGGATCGAGTGCTTGCGGCTTGTGGGCGGTGAGCGACTGGTGACACGCCAACATCAGCGAGGCGACGCCGAGGCCGAGCATAACGAGAATCGCTGCTCCCCAGTGAGTGCGCCGAGGCGTGGATGACGGCGATGAGTTCGGTCGATCGGACGCGATCATGAGACCCCCTCCCGTGCTTCCAGAAAGCTTCCCGCTCGGAAACGACCGGCGCGGCATGGCGACCGGTGAATTAGTCCAGTAAATACTTGACTAACTTCATACTTCGTTCCAAACGATGCCCGTCGCACCGAATTCCGGCGCGGGACAGGAGAGACTGCAACGCCGCGTTACACCTAACGCGATAGTTCTGCCGGTCGCTCGCCTTGCCGCACGCCAACGGGCAGCGTCAACGTGAATTCCGCACCGTGCCCAGGTTGGCTCACAACCGTTAGGTCGCCACCCATCGCCCTCGCGAGCTCGCGGCTGATGGCGAGGCCCAAACCCGTGCCCTGCCCCTCGCGCGTCAGATGCTGATCGACCTGCACGAACGGTTCGAAGATCGCGTCGAGCTTTTCCGCGGGAATCCCGCGGCCCGTGTCCTGGACGCGAATCGCCGCGTCCTCGTTTGCCCGCTCGGCGCGAATGACGATACCACCGCCGGGCGGCGTGAACTTGATCGCGTTGGACAACAGGTTGAGGAGAATCTGCTGAACCTTGTCGACATCGCCCCGTACGGCGAGCGCGTCGTCGGCCAGCTCGCAGCGATACGAGAGCTGCTTCGCCTCGCGTTGCGGCTCGATGAGGGGAGCGATGCCCTCGAGCAATCCGTCGACCGCCACGTCCTCGATACGAAAATCGACATGTCCCGCCTCGACCTTCGCGAAGTTTAGTATGTTATTAATGACGCCGAGCAGGTGGCGCTGATTGCGCCGAATCCGATCGAGATCGTCGAGCTGAGCGCGGTTGAGCTGACCGCGAACGCCGATCTCGAGCAGGTCGACGTAACCCGCGATCGCATTGAGCGGCGTCCTGAGCTCGTGCGACATCGCGGCGAGGAATTGAGCCTTGGCAACGTTCGCCTGCTCGGCGGCCCGGCGCAGCGTGTCCGCTTCGGTACGCGCTGCTCGCTCCACCTCGAGCCTCGACTCGCGCTCCGCCTCGACCATCTTCCGCTCCGTGATGTCGATGGACGAGCCGATGAATCCGGAGAACCCATCCTGATCGTCGAATCGCGGAACGCCCGTGTCGAGCACCCAGCGGTACTCGCCGTCCTTTCGACGCAGCCGGTACTCGACACGGAATGGCTGCCGCGTCGTGAGGGCGCGGCGGTAGACCTCGGCGCGGTGCTCCCGGTCGTCCGGGTGAATCGTCGCCTCCGGGCCTCCGGCGAGCACGCGCGGGAGTGACTCTCCGGTGAATTGCCGCCAAGTTCGATTCACCCACTCGGTAGCGCCGTCGGCGCGCGATAGCCAGATCATCACTGGCGCCGTGTCGGCCATCTGGCGGAAGCGCGATTCCGATTCGCGGAGTGCCGCTTCTGCCTGACGAGTGCGGAGCAGCGCACGCACCGTCGCCACCAGCACGGCCGGCTCGACGGGATGCGTGAGATAGCCATCCGCGCCCGAATCGAGTCCTTGCGCGCGCGCACTGGGCGTGGTGAAGCTGGCCGACAGCAAGAGCAGCGGGATTTGCACGGTCGCGGGATCCGCTTTCAGCTCTCTCGCTAAATCGAAGCCGTTCCCGTCCGGAAGCCTGACGTCGAGGACGATCAGATCGGGCTGGTCCGCCGCCAGTCGCACCGCGTCGTTCGCCGTCTCTCCCGCGATCGTGTGATACCCCGCTTCCTCCAGAACGCGCGTCACGACCCAGCGGTTGGCAGGCGTGTCGTCGACGACGAGGACGGTAATTACGGGAGGCTCATGCATGCCCGGTACCCGCGCCGTGGCTGGTGATAGTTTCGCTCACGCTGTCGTTGACGGTCGGCCGCGCCTCGGATAGGGTCTCCTCGTAACGCATCGGAATGGTGAGCGCGAACGTCGAGCCCTCTCCGAGCTGGCTGCGAACCGTGATCTCACCTCCGACGAGTCGCGCCAAGCGCCGAGAGAGAGGCAGCCCGAGGCCCGTTCCCTTCACGCGACGCTGCAAGTGGCTGTCCACCTGCGCAAACTCCTCGAAGATGCGGTCGAGGTTCTCTGGCGCCAATCCGATCCCCGTATCGGCTACCGAAAAGATCACCGTGTCTGCGGGACCGTAGGCTAGACGTACGCGCACGTCGCCTTTCTCGGTGAACTTCAGCGCGTTCGAGATGAAGTTGCGCAGGACCTGCGCCACCTTCGCCTGATCGGTATAGAGCTTCGGGAAATGCGGTGTCGGCTCGAAGACGAGAGGAACCTTCGACTCGGCGGCGAGTGGCCGAAATAGGGCGCGTAGAGACCCCATCAATTCTTCGACCTCGAACTCCTCGATCCGCACGTCGACCCTTCCTGACTCGATCTTCGCGAGGTCCAGCCAGTCATTTACAAGATCGCTCAGGCTGTCCGTCGACGATCGCATCATCTCTACGGCATGGCGCTGCCGCTCGGTGAGCTCGCCCTCGTATCCGTCGAGGAGAAGCCGCGCAACATTGCGAACGGCGTTGAGCGGAGTGCGAATCTCGTGATTGAGGTCGGACAGGAAGTGGGTCTTCAGTTCGTTGAGTCGCTCCAGATACCCAGCGCGCTGGTCGAGCTCCGCATAGAGTGCAAGAACGCCGCGGTTCGTTTCGGCCAATTCCTGAGTGAGCCGTTCGTTCTGCGCCTGCTTCTCGCGAAGCTCGCTGAGAGTGCGAAGCAGCTCCTGGTTCTGCTGCTGTAACTCGCTTTCGGCGTTGACGGCGGCGCTCGCGGCGATCGACGCCATCGCGCGGCTCACCAGGCTGCTGGTGAGGACGACGTGTGACGGAAGCCGTTTGCCGAGCAGTACCGTCGCGCCGCCCTCAGGATGCGTCGTTACGTCGAATCGTTCGGTGAGACGGCGCGCGCCGATCATGCCGAGGCCGAGGCCAGTGGGCGAGGTGTAGCGACCCTCCATGATATCCCGAATTCGCGGTATGCCGGGCCCGTTGTCGATCACGCGCGCCAGCAGCCACGCCGGTGGACCTTGCTCCACTGTGAACTCGACTCGGCCGCCTCCGGCGTACTGAAATGCGTTGCGCGCGATCTCGGACACCGCCGTCGCGAGCCGAATCTGCTCCTGGCCGTCGAGGCCGAGCTCGGCCGCGAGTTGCCGCGCCCGCTGTCGGGCGAGCACGATGTCGTGCTCTCGGCCGAGCTCCAGCGTCAGCAACGCTGGCGGCATCGGCGAGCGGCGCGCCGTCATACCCTGGACCGAACGCGCACAAC
>DATEHJ010000633.1:0-2965 GCA_035279645.1 Gemmatimonadaceae bacterium | reverse complement strand
GTTCATCGCCATCCTCGGGCGCCTGCGCGGCACCGAGCACGTCGCGCCCCGCTCGTTCGTCGGCATTGCGCTCTCGATTCTCGGCATGGCGCTCGTCGTGATCGGCACGACCAATTCTGGTGGCAGCGAGCGCGCCACACTGCTCGGCGATTCATTGTTGCTCATCAGCTCATTGTGCTGGTCGGTGTATACCGTGTTCCTGCAGCCCTACACGCACCGTGTCGGCGGCATTCACCTCTCCGCACTGACGATGGTGGGTGGGATGGTACCCCTGGTGCTCGCTGCCGCTCCGGCGATGCTCGCGACGCACTGGACGCAGCTCGTGCCTCTGGCGTGGGCGAGCGTGGCATATAGCGGCCTCTGTGCGCTGGTGATCGCGTATCTGTTCTGGTACAACGGCGTGCGTGTGCTCGGACCGACTCGGACCGCCATGTACTCGAATCTTCAACCGGTGTTTGCGCTCGCCGTTGCCCGGCTCGTGCTCGGCGAAACGATCACGGTCTGGCAAATTGCCGGCGCAAGCTCGATCATCACCGGTCTCCTTCTCACCCGCTCGTGACCGCAGCCGGCCTCTCCGCACGTAACGCCCCAAGCTCGACACGTTTAGTCTTGTTCGATATCGATGGAACGCTGCTCTTGACCGATGGCGCGGGCCGTCGCGCGATTCACAGAGCGTTGATCGAGATCTTCGGCGCCACTGGACCAGCCGACCATCGCTTCGATGGCAAGACCGATCCACAGATCGTGCGCGAGCTGATGCACGACGTCGGTCACGCGGACGAGCATATCGACTCGCGCATGCAGGAGCTCTTCGGTCTCTACGTAACCTGTCTGCGAGAGGAGTTGCGCGACCCGGAGCATCGCGCGGCGCCGCTGCCCGGGGTGATCGAACTACTCGATAAGCTGGCCGAGCGCGACGAAGTCGCGCTCGGCTTGCTTACTGGAAATCTCGTCGACGGCGCGCGCGCCAAGCTCGAGGCGGTGGGCATCGACCCGGATATCTTCGTCGTTGGCGCATATGGCTCCGATCACGAACGACGCCCCGAGCTGCCTGCCATCGCGCAACGGCGTGCGCGTGAAGTGCTGGGTTTCGACATACCAGGACGCAACGTCGTCGTCATCGGTGATACGCCCGCGGATATGGAGTGCGGGCGCGATATCGGCGCCCGCGCCATCGGCGTCGCGACGGGACACTACTCGACGGACGTGCTCGCGGCGCACGGAGCCGTCGCCGTTTTTCCCGATCTGTCGAACACGGACGCTGTCGTGCGAGCGATTCTCGGATGATCGAGCTCGAGCTCAAGGCGGTCGTCCCTGACCTCGTCGCGTCACGTCGACGCGTCGAGCAAGGCGGTGCCCGGCTCACCTTTGCCGGCCGTCTCGAGGACCGTCGTTATGATCGGCGCGACTTGAGTCTCGCCGAGCGAGATCACGTGCTCCGCATTCGCGTGTATCGCGACGCCTCCGGCGCCATCAGCACGACGTCCGTGGACTTCAAGGGACCATCGTCTGTCGCCGACGGCTACAAACAGCGCGAGGAGATCAGCAGCGAGATCTTCGGAGGTCCGGAGAATTTTGCGCGAATTCTCGAGCAACTCGGATTCATCGTCACGATGCAGATCGATCGGGCGATCTGGCAGTACGATCTGAGCGGCGCCGCCATTCGATTCGAGCGCTATCCGCGCATGGACGATCTCGTGGAGGTCGAGGGGGCGCCGGCGGCAATCGAAAGGGCGATCGGCGTGCTCGCGCTCCCGCGCGACGCGTTCACTGGAGAACGTTTGCCCGACTTCGTGCGCCGATTCGAGGCGCGCACCGGTCGCGACGCGGCGCTGAGCGACGCCGAGCTGGCCGGCGCGGTACGTTACGATGTCAGCAACGCGTGACGTGATAGCGATCATGCCTCAGCCGATTCCGCCCTTCGACGAACTTCCGGAGTTGATGGTGTCCCTTCGCAGCATCGGTTCGCGGCGCAGCTGGCCTAACGAGCAACCGGTGCTGCGAGAGGAGCAGGAACGCCTCTTCGCGCCGTTGCTCGACGCGCGTCGCGCGGCAGCGAAGGCGGTGACGCGTCCCCAGGTCGTAGCGGCGTTCGACGCGCGCCGGCTCACCGCGCTCGTCGACGCGACCATTCGAGGGTTTGCTTCGGATCGATTCGGCGCCCGCGCCTCGGCGCGACGCGCCTTCGAGGCCGAGCTGTTCGAGATCGTCGAGCCGCTGCGCGACGCGATGCAAGCGCTTCGATCGCTCGCCGAAAGGCCGCTCAGCGCGGAAGGATCTCCCGAGCAATTGGAGCACTGGTCCCTCTGGTTGGCCCAGCTACAGGTTGTTTTTCGCGCCGCCGACTCCTGCTGGCCAGCACTCTCCGCGGCGCTCGCGTCATCCCCTCGGGAGCAGGGCGGCCGAGGACGTTCGGTCGGCGGAGAGGAACGACGGTGATCCTAGGGATCGGCGTCGACATCGTCGAGATCGATCGTATGCGGCAGATGCTCGACACGAGCGGCGAACGCCTCATCGAACGCATCTTTACCGACGGCGAGGCACAGTACGCCCTAGCCCGAGTGGAGCCGGCAATGCACTTCGCGGCGAGGGCCGCCGCCAAGGAGGCAACGTACAAGGCACTGTCGGGCAATCATCTAGCGCGTGCCGTGGGTTGGAAGGAAATTGAGGTTTGCCTGCGCGAAGACGGCGCTCCCTACCTCGTCCTTCATGGAAGGGCGCAGGAGCGAGCCTCCGAGATGGGAGTGAGCCGAGCCCTGGTATCGTTGACGCACAGTAAGAGCGCCGCCGTGGCCGTCGTGGTGCTCGAGCGTGAGCCCTAGGGCTCTCAGCCTACTGACAATTTCGCAATCCCGATACATTTTATCGGCAATGATTCGTGCTGACGAACTGATGCGTCGATCCTGGCTTCTCGCCGCCGTCGCTGCCGTCATCTGCACCTCCGCCTCCGCCCGGGCGCAGGAGC
>DATEHJ010000632.1:0-2759 GCA_035279645.1 Gemmatimonadaceae bacterium | reverse complement strand
GGTTCGTCATTCGCATGGCATTCTCCATCGTAAATTCATTCATCAGTGTGTGATATGCGTCATATTGGTCAGACATCTCTTTTCACAGGCGCGTTGCTGCTCGCTGCGTGCGCGGCGTCCGAGCACTCGGACAGGCCGGCCGCGACACCGAGCACCACGCAGCAGACGCCCGCGGTGACGCCAGCGGCTTCCGTCACTCGTGAGGCACATGCCGAGACGGTAGCGGTCTCGAATGGCGCGGTTGCGGCGCCGGCGTCGCGGGCGCTCGCGGCAATGCGCGATCCGTCGACGACGCCGGTGATTCGCGGTCTCTACGTGAATCGCTTCGCGGCTCAGAGCGCGCATCGCATGCACTGGCTGATCGGCATCGCCGACTCGACGGAGGTCAACGGACTCGTGATCGACATGAAGGACGAGTTCGGGCTGAATTTTCATTCCCAGAACGCGGAGTTCCGCAAGAACGAGGGATCAGGCCACGGAATGGTGCGCGACGTGCGTGCGCTGCTCGATACGCTGCACGCGCATAACGTGTTCGCGATCGCGCGCATCGTCGTGTTCAAGGATCCGACGACCGCGCAGGCGAATCCCTCGTGGACGATCAAGCAACCCGACGGCTCGATCTGGCACGACAAGAAGGGCTTCTCGTGGGTCGATCCGTACAATCACGCGCTGTGGGATTACAACATTGGTATCGCCGAGGAGCTGGTGCACCTTGGCTTCGACGAGATTCAGTTCGATTACATTCGCTTTCCGGAGCCGTACAAGAGTCTCCCGACCCAGGTTTTTCCGGCATCGAACGGGATGCCGAAGCCCGCGCTCCTCGCCGCATTTCTCAAGGAAGCACGCGAGCGCTTGAACAAGCTCGGTGTGCGCTCGACGGCCGATGTCTTCGGCTTCGTGACGACGGTGCGTGGGCCGCTCGAGGTGGGACAGGAGTGGGAGAAGCTGGCGCCGGTGACCGACGTGCTTTTGCCGATGACCTACCCATCGCACTTTCCGCACGGCTCGTTCGGCATCGCTCGACCTAACGAGGAGCCGTATCAGATTCAGAAGATCTCAATCGATGCCGCGCGAGGGCGCGATCACAAATTGGGCATCACCACGCCCGAGCACGTTCGCCCCTGGGTTCAAGCGTTCTCGCTCGGCAAGCCGCCATATGGACCAGAGCAGGTCGAGGCGCAGAAAAAGGCGATCTACGACGCTGGCTACGATGGCTGGGTGCTGTGGCACCCGGGATCCAAGTACGAGCCGTTTCTCCCCGGACTAGAGAAGGGAGAACTGGTATCGCACAAGAAGGGCGGCACGCCGGTGGATACGACGGTGGCGCCGAAAACGCCATAGAAGAGTGGCTAGTGGCTAGTGGCTAGTGACTAGCCACTAGCCACTAGCAATTAGATCTCTCTAATCGCCTCGAGGAGCCGCTCGATCTCGTCGGCGGTGGAGTAGCATGAGCAGCCGACGCGCACGACGCCTTGGGCGGACTGACCGAGCCGTTCGATGACAGTGGCGGCGTAGAAATCGCCATTGGAGACGAACAAGCCACGGCGCGCCAGAGCCCGCGCGATGTCGTCGGTCGTGTGCCCACGCATCGTGAACGCGAGCGTCGGTGTGCGGGGCGTGCCCGGCCGTGGGCCGTAAAGGGTAACGCCATCTACGGCGGCGAGCCCGTTCCAGAGCTTCGCCATCAATCCCTCGCCGCGACGGCGGAGCGTCTCGAACGTGAGTCGTAGCGCATCCCGGCGCGAGGGCCGGTCCGCAAGCGAAGCGAGGAACTCCACGGCCGCGCCGGCACCGACGATGCCCTCGTGATTCTGCGTCCCGGTCTCGAGACGCTCGGGAGACGTGTTGGGCGCGGGATCGAGACGCGGCACGTCGACGCGCTCGAGCAGCTCACGCCGGCCGTACAGCACGCCGACGTGTGGTCCGTAAAACTTGTACGCCGAGCAGGCGAGGAAATCACATCCCATCTCGCGCACGTCGATCGACTCGTGCGGCGCGAGATGGACGGCGTCCACGAACACGAGCGCGCCGGCGGCGTGGGCGAGCTCTCCGGCGCCGCGGACGTCGGTGATCGTGCCTAACGCGTTCGACGCGGCGCCGATCGCGAGGAGCCGCGTCTTGGGGCCGATCTGCCGCTCGAGGTCGCGCCAATCGAGGCGACCGTCGGTGGTGCTCATCTTCACCGTGCGCAGAGTGACGCCGCGCTCTTTGGCGAGCACCTGCCAGGGCGCGACGTTGCCGTGGTGATCGAGCTCGGTGACGACGATCTCGTCGCCGGCGCCCCACTCGCGCCCGAGACCGCGCGCCAGGTGGAAGGTGAGCGTCGTCATGTTCTGACCGAACGCGATCTCCTCGGCCGACGCGTTGAAGAATTCGCCGAAGCGCTCGCGCGCACGCTGCAACGCCGCGTCGGTTTCTTCGCTCGTTGGATACAGCCAGTGCGTGTTGGCGTTGTGATGAAATAGATAATCAGCCATCGCATCCACGACTGAGCGCGGCACTTGGGTGCCTCCAGGCCCATCGAAGTAGGCGACGGCTTGTCCGTTGTGCTTCCGTTCGAGCGCGGGGAACTGTCGGCGAATCTCTTCGACGGAAGCGATGGCCTCGGTGGTGGTTGGTATGGAAGTAATGGTCGTCATGCGATCTCCACTGAGGCCCATTGTTCGATCAGCTTCACCGCCTCGACGTGATCGGCGGCTTCGCCTAACGAATTGTGCGCGGCTTGCCAGAGCGCGGACGCCAACTGGAGCATCGGCGAC
>DATEHJ010000631.1:0-2999 GCA_035279645.1 Gemmatimonadaceae bacterium | reverse complement strand
ACAGTCGCACGTTGCGCGAAGGGCAGAACGGTCATGAGCACTTCTCGTCGCTCGCCGTCGGACGAGATTGTTTGCGTCACGTCGAAGAACGCCTTGCGCAGTGTTTCGTCGTCATTCGCGAGGTACTTCGGGGCCGTGGCCTTGAGGAACTCCGCCTTCTCGCCATCGCTCGAGATCGACTTGGCCTGTCGCATCGAGACGAGAAGGATGTCTCGGTCGCCCTCGAGCGCGTACTGCTGAAGCAGCTCGCGCTTCTCGCCGTCGGAGCTCATGTGCTCCACCGCTTTCCCAAAGGCATCCGCCATCGTCGGGGAGAAACGTGTCATCTTCCCCATCTCGCCGAGCACCGCGCGCAGCTCGCCATCGCTCGACGACAGATCGCTGCCTGCCTGACGAGCGATCTTCGCCGACTCCTCGTCCGAAAGATTCCCTTCGTGGAGAAGCGCGTCGTACGCCGCGCGCTTGGCGCTCGTGCTTTCCGTTCGCGAGATGTCGGCGAGCACCGCGCCGATGCCACCCTCACGCCGGATCCGCGCCACGCGAGCCGGTGCGTTCAAACCGCTCTCGCGTAGAACCTGGGGAAGGAGTTCCGCCAGCCATGCGTGTCCATCGTCGTCGAAGTTCGCGCGCTCGCCATCGACGCGATACACATAACGAGGCGCGTTTTCATCGCCAGGGGTGATGTCCACTTCCCGGTCGGTGTTGGTCGTCCGCTCGCGAATGTAGAGCCGCGCGTCGCCGCTCATTCGCCGGATCTCTCGCTCGTCGGGCGAGAACTCGACCTTGCCCTGCAGGGCGACCTGGACGCAGCGCCCCGCGCTGGAGCTGATGTACTGGAAGCTGTTGTCGTCACCGTCGTTCGACGAAACGGACGTCGACCGTCCGGACCGCCGGAGCGACACCGAGCTGCACGAAGCGCTCGACCACGACGGCGAAGCAACGGCGGCCGCGGATGGGGTGATCGCGGCACGCGCTGCGGACACCGTCGACGCGTACGCGGCCGCTTCAGCGACTTCACCGCGCGCGGACTCGACCTCCGCGAGCGCCGCTTGCACCTGAGCCGCGATCTCGGGCTCCATTGGTGGCTCCGGCGGCGTCGGGGGCTCGGGAGGCGTTGGAGGCTCTGGCGGAGTGAAAACGACGTCGAACGCCGCCGGAGCCGGGAGTGGAGCCCACATCCGCCCGAACGAGCGAGCATTCCTGCCATACGGACGAAATGCGGCGAGAGGCACGAGTAGGAGGAGCGAGGCAAGCGCCACACCTAACGCCGGTGCTCTCCGCAAGGCACGACGATCCTGCTCGGGATTCAGAATCGCCTCCATGCGTGATTCGAGCTCGTCGGGACGCGCCATCGCTAGCGCGGCGAAGGCCGGCTGTGCCTCCCGACCGCGCATTCCGAGCGAGCGGACCATCGCCAACAGATCGGCGGCGTAGGTCGAGGCGGGCGTTCCTTCGTTGAGCACATAGTCATCGCACGCGTGCTCGCGCTCGACGCGCATCCGATGCGCCGCGATCCACACGAATGGATCGAACCAGAATATCGCGATTGCGACCTGCGCCAGAAGCTGCGTGAACGCGTCCACGCGCTTGACGTGCGCCATCTCGTGCACGAGCACGTATCGGCGGCGCGCGTCGGTCCAGTCATCGGCCTCCTCTGGAAGGAGAACCACCGGATAGACGATCCCCCACGTCACCGGAACGTTGAATCGCGCGCTTCGCAGCAACGTCATCGGCCGCGCGACGCCGAGGTGGATCGCGATGCGCTGCGCCAGAGAGAGCCAGCGTCCGTCATCGACGCGCTCGCTGCGCCGTGCTAGCCGGGAGACGGCCAGGGTGCCGGCGAGGAATCGTCCGAAGATCGCCAGCGCCCCCAGCATCCAGACGATGGCGGCGGCCCGTATCCACCACATTGGCGTGTGGTTGCGCACAGCGCGGAGCGTGCCTACGAGGCTGAAGGCCGGCTTCTGCCTAACGACGATCTCGCCCCCATCGCCGAGTACGTACGCGCCGACTTCGCGCGCGCGGGGCGCCTGGTGCGCGCCGGCATGGGCGAACCCCGACCGGCCGACGCCGAATCCACGGCCGAAACCGACGCCCGTAGCGCGAGGGGCGATGGCGATCGCCACCGGCGCCGCTACCGGCACGACTTCGACGGTTGCGGCCGGCATGGCCAGCTGTTCATCGAGCCGCTCGACGAGAGGAACGCGCCAGGCCGGCAGCAGCGCGGAGAGGGCGGGCAACACGAGCTGCGCCGCAACCGCGCCCGCCCAGATCGCATGACGCGCTGCCGCCGAGCGCCGTCGGAACAGGCTCACGGCAAGGGCGGCGATGCCGAATACCACGACGCCCTTGATCGCCGCGTCAGCCAGCAGAGGGAGAAGCTGAACCGCCGCCGCGCCCGGAGAGTTGAAAAGATGTAGAACGTTCACCATGGCTACCGCCCCTCCTTCTTGGCTTGCTCGATGCGCTCGACCATCCGATCCAGCTCGGCCTCACTCATCTTCGTCCCTTTGAGGTCGAGCAACGCGGCCATCGCCTGCTCCGCGGAATTGTCAAAGAACGTGTGCAGAAGGTGCGTCAGCGCCGATCGGCGCGCACTGTCCCGACGCGTCGTTGGGAGGTACACGTAGGCGCGACCCACTTCTTCGTGCCTAACGTGGCCCTTGTCCTCGAGGGTGCGCAGCATGGCCCGGACCGCGGAGTAGCTCGGCGGCTCGGGCATCTCCGCGAGCACGTCGGCCGCGGTCGCGCGGCCGACGCGGAAAAGATGATCCATGATCTGCCGCTCGCGGCGGCTGAGGTGGATGCCATCGTCGTGCGCCATCGCCTCACTCCAGTGGACGAAGACCGATTCAGGGGGCGGCTGCTACGAAAGTAGCATATGCTAGAAAAATAGCAATAGGACCCTCGCCGGCCGCGGCTGATCGTCCGCGAGGTCCGACTGATCCTAGTCCGCGGGACCGGCCGACTTGTCGGCGATTGCGGGCCCGCTCGACGCC
>DATEHJ010000630.1:0-6565 GCA_035279645.1 Gemmatimonadaceae bacterium | reverse complement strand
GGCGACGTCGTCTGATTGTCGAAGGGCAAAACCGCCATGGTGCGGATATTCGACGGCAGTCCGCCGCCGGCAAATCCGTAGTGCACGCCGCACCCTACCAGTGCGGCGAGAGCGATCACAACGCTAAAACGGGCCCCAAATCGACGCATCGAACGGCGGAACCTCTTCTACACGCTTGACGGTGAGCATTAATCCGCGTCGAGCTTCCTCGCTCCGGTAGCGAACGATCGCACCGCTTCGTTCAACCCACTCGATGATGCGGCCGTCGCGGACTCGCTCTACTCGTACGAGCGAATCTCGCCGAAAGGTGAGACGCCAGCTGGGTGGCATACCAATGTCGACACGTAGAAGCTCGCCGTCAACGCGTGCCGCGGTATCCCGGACCGCTGGGATCGCGACTCGGCCCAGCGCCGCCCACAGCAGAGGCGGCGGGGGGATGAAGCGACGGGTGAGCGAACCGCCACTGACTTGAAGTGAATCGGCTATCAATACGGCCGCACCGCCACCAAAGCCTCCAGCGAGAAACAGGTCGAGCCGAGCACTGTCAGGACCCGCGACACGGGCGACACCCTCACCGTGACCGGAGAGCTCACGATCATTCAGCTCCCAATCGAAGACGATCTTCTGATGTCCCAGCGGCAACTCACTGTGCGGCAGCGTCGCGGGCGTTGGCACGCCCGTCAGTGGCCGCAGCGCAGGCATACACGAGATTGCCGCAGCAAGAACGACCACGGCCGGCGCTGACTGTTGTAGACGCCAGACGCACGGATTCAGGCGATGGTGAGGTCGCACGATCAGGTCCTACCGGAGAATGAGGCGACGAGTTCCTTCGGTCGGATCGAAGCACGTCAGAAGAACAGCTGGCGAACGTCTCGCGGCAGCGCGATGGGCTTTCCTGTGCGATCGAGCGACACGAGAGTCGTGCGTGCCGAAACTAGGCGCTGTTCCGTCTCCGCGTTCGAAACGATGTAGTCGAAGACGATCATACGTGATCGCACATCGGCAAGAATCGTGTGAACGCGGATCAATTCGTCATAATGAGCCGCAGCATGGAAGCGAGCAGAGAGCTCGGACACCGCCAAGGACACACCGCCGTGCTCCAAGTCCGCGTACGTCACGCCGAGTTGGCGGATGAAGTCGGTGCGACCCATCTCGCACCAAACGAGATAGTTGGCGTGATAGACCACGCCCATCTGATCGGTCTCAGCGTAGCGCACGCGGAGCTCGATGTCGTGCGTCGATCGCCGAAATTGCTGGTGTGAGTCCGTCGTCATGAAATTGAGATTGCCGCGAAGATTGGAAGTACCTTCAGCCTTTGTAAAGCCGCAACGCGCGGCTAGAATGAGCGCGTGCTCCAAGCGCCCTGCTACATCGTTTCCGATTTCCACCTCGGCTTCGCCAAGCCGGAGGTGGAACGTGCCGCGTTGACATTTTTTCGTCAGCTGCAGGGGCGCGCGGCGTCGCTCGTCGTGAACGGGGATCTCTTCGAGTTTTGGTTCGAGTGGCGGACGGTAATTCCGCGCTCGAGCTTTCGCGTCCTCGCGGCACTCGCTGATTTGAGTGAATCAGGCACGAGCGTACTGATGGTGGCCGGCAATCACGATTGCTGGGGGGGCGACGTTTTGCGTCGCGACGTCGGTATCGAGTACCACGGCGGCGCTTGGGAGGGCCCACTCGCGGGATGGCGCACGCGCATCGAACATGGCGATGGATTGCGTGCGCGTGAGGATCGGCGCTATCGAATGCTCCGGCGAGTTCTCCGAAACAAATGGGCGATCAAAGCATTTCGCTGGATCCATCCCGACCTCGGGTCGCGGCTGGCGACGCACAGCTCGCACGCGAGCAGAACGTACGGCGCCAAAGATGAAGGGCGCGGACTCGCGCGGATCGCCTCCGACCTGCTCGCGAAGCGCACCGACCTGGAGCTTCTGATCTTTGGCCACTCGCACGTTGCCGCGCTCACGCGCGTGACGAGCGGCGGCGTGTACGCGAATGCCGGATCGTGGCTCGACGCGCCGACCTTCTTGCGCGTGACCGATGAGCGAGTCGAGTTGCGCCAGTGGGATGGATCAGCTGAGGGTCTTCACCTCGACGCTCTCGATCGCGCCACCGAGAAAGCGCTGGCCTAACTGCAGGAACATCAGCGGATCGTCGGAAGCGATGAAGCGATGTTGGGGTTCGGCATCGCTTTTGGCGGCGAGGCGTTGATTTCCCAAGACAAGGGACGTTTCGCGCGCGGTTTCCTCGGCGCTGTCGATGAGCCTAACGGTGCCACCAAGTACGTCGGCGATGACGTCCTTCAGCAGCGGATAGTGCGTGCAGCCAAGGACGAGCGTATCGACATCTTCGCGAAGAAGCGGTGCGAGGTATTCCTGTGCGACGAGACGCGTCGCCTCATGATTCACCCAGCCCTCTTCGACTAGGGGCACGAAGAGCGGGCACGGCCGCGCAGTGATTCTCAACGACGGCTCGATAGCGCGCAACGCGCGTTCGTATGCCCCCGACTTGACCGTGCCCGCCGTGCCGATGACGCCGATGTGGCCGTTGCGAGTCGCTTGAACGGCGGCGCGCGCGCCAGGCTCGATGACGCCGATGACCGGCATCGAGAGTGATTCGCGAAGCGACGGGAGCGCGTGCGCCGTCGCGGTATTGCACGCCACGACGATAGCCTTTACGCCCTGTTCGACGAGGAACGAGGCAATCTCCTTGCTGTACCGCCTTACGGTTTCGGGGCTCTTCGGCCCGTACGGGACGCGCGCCGTATCGCCGAAGTAGGTCACGCTCTCGTGAGGCAGCTGCTGCATCACGGCATGCGCAACGGTCAACCCGCCAATGCCCGAGTCAAAAACGCCGACCGGTGCGTCCGACGTCACCACGCGAGCTTCGCGCCCACACTCGCGCCCTGGGGAGTGACGCGGATTTGCAACTGAGCGGGAACGTCCCAGAGGTTGGCGGCGACGAACGCATCGGCGCCGGAGAAGAGATGGTTCGCGATGAGAAAGGCGACCCAATCTTCCACGTGGCTCTGCCGGACGTGGACATACGCCGCATCGAAGCGCCGCGGGACAATGAAGGGCACCGTGAGCGGCGTCGTTAGGGCAGTGCCATCCGCCCCAACGTAGGTAACAACGACGCTGTCGCCGCTCATCGCGCGCGCCTCGCGAACATCGGCCGCGGATTCGCGAATCATCGCGATCGCCATCGCTTCGACGGTGAGCATGACCGCCGCGGCCTTGTTTCTTCCGAGCTTCGACTGCCCGAGGCCGGGAATCATTGCGGAGTAAAGAAAGGCGCGCCGGGGGCTGAGGGGAGGCTTGAGCGTGTCGCGACGCGCGACCGCAGCAGGCTTGGGTCGAGGCCGCGCCGTGTCGGGCCGAGCGCGCGCTGTGTCAGGTCGCACACGAGCAGTGTCTGGCTTCTGTGCATCGGACGGAACAGCTCCCAGCAGAAAAACGGCGAAAAGGACGAAAAGGGTGCGCGCCGTCTGGCGGGAGTGTATAGGAATCGAACCTACCCGACCCGACGCAGTCAGGTCACACTGGTTTTGAAGACCAGGGAAGCCACCAGACTTCATCCACCCCCTCTTCGCTCAGACGAGGACAATTCCAGCCCTCGATTGCGCAACGACCTCGCCAATCTCCACCGCGAACGGAACCCGGGAAAGATACTCCGACGTGCACTCCGGGGAGATCGCGACGAGCAATCCGCCCGACGTCTGTGGATCGATCAGAAGCGCGCGATCGACCTCAGTCGCGCTTCCCCACTCGACGAGCTCGCGCAGGAATTGCTCATTGCGCTCTGCCCCACCGGTACGGACGCCGGAGAGCCACGCATCGGGAGCCCCCGGCAGCGTCGGCACTCGCCCGACTTCGATGCGAAGCGTTTTCTTGCTCGCTTTGGCGATATGGTTGGCGTGTCCGAGAAGACCGAATCCCGTAACGTCCGTTGCGCACTTTGCGCCGACGTCGAGCGCGGCACGGCTGGCGTCGCGATTGAGCGCGACCATGGACGCGATGAGGCCCTCGCGTTCGTCAGTGCGAATGCGATCGGTCTTGGCCGCAGTTGCGAGGATGCCGGTGCCGAGCGGTTTGGTGAGGAACAGTTTATCGCCGACAGCGGCGCCAGCGTTGGTGAGGAGTCGGCGCGGATTCGCTCGGCCGGTGACCGCGAGTCCGTACTTGAGCTCCTCGTCGATGATCGTGTGACCACCCGCGACCACCGCACCCGCCTCGTGAACTTTGTCCTGACCGCCACGGAGGATCTCCGTGAGCACCGAGATCGGAAGCTTGCCCGACGGGAAGCCGACGATGTTCAGCGCGGTGAGTGGCTCGCCTCCCATCGCGTACACGTCGGAGAGCGCATTGGCCGCGGCGACCTGCCCGAAGGTGTACGGATCGTCCACGATTGGCGCAAAGAAATCCACCGTCTGAACGAGCGCGAGATCATCGGACAGCACAAAAATCCCCGCGTCATCGAAGGTCTCGCGACCGACGACGAGGCGCGGATCGGGCCGGTGTGGGAGCGCGGCGAGCGCTCGCGACAGGTCACCCGGACCCAACTTGGCGGCTCAACCAGCGCAGCGCGCGAACGCGGTGAGACGGAAGATCTCCTCGCGTGTCGAGTTCGAACTCATTGAATCGTTAGGTGAAGTGGCTTCCTGTGGGCAGCGGCGTCGCTGGCCACTCACAGATGCTCGTTAGGTCCGACGCGGGAGCACGGCCACCGCGTCGATCTCGACGAGAACGCCGCGCGGCAACGCCGAGACCTGGACCGTCGAACGTGCCGGTCGTGAGGAACCGAGGGCGCGCGCGTAGACCTCGTTGACGCGGGGAAAGTCATTCATGTCGTGAAGATAGACGGTCGTCTTGACGACGTCGCTCCAGGACGCGCCCGCCGAATCGAGTATCGCTTTCAGATTGGCGAGCACGCGCTCGGCTTGCGCGACGACGTCGCCAGGAACGATCTGACCGGACGACGGATCGAGCGCGATCTGCCCCGCGGTAAAGAGAAAGCCGTTCGCGATGATACCTTGCGAATATGGGCCAATGGCCGCTGGCGCTCTGTCGGTTTGTACTGGCGTTAGGCTCACGAATCATTCTCCTTCAAGAAACGAGGGTGCGGTACGACATCGCGCTCATGATAGTGCCGCCGAGAGTGTTCCTGAAGGGCACGCGTCTAGATCGTGACTTCGAGCGCGAAGAGTTGGCAGGCGTTCGCGGCGACGTGCGCGCCGACCGCCTCCGGCGTCGTGTTGCGCGCCGCGGCGAGACGGCCGACGGTGAGACCCGCCCAGGCGGGCTCGTTGCGCTTTCCACGATGCGGAACGGGCGCGAGATAGGGTGAGTCGGATTCCGCAAGCAGCCGGTCGTCAGGGATCAAGCGCAGCAGGCCATCGTCCGTCCAGTTCTTGAATGTGATGATGCCGCTGAAGGACACATACCAACCGACATCGAGCACGTCCTTCGCCAACTCGCGAGAGCCGGTGTAGCAGTGCAGCACACCGATGACGCCGCGATGTCCAGCGGTGCGCACGAGCGCTCGCGTGTCCTCTTCGGCATCGCGCGTGTGCACGACGACGGGAAGACCCAAACGGTGCGCGATGTCGAGTTGCGCGACGAAGGCTGCACGCTGCTCGTCGCGCGGCGAGTTGTCGTAGTGGTAGTCGAGGCCGCACTCGCCGACGGCGCGCGCACCCGAGCGGAGCTGCACTTCGAGCGGTTGAAGATCGCGTTCGGGCGCGAATGATGACGCGTCGTGGGGATGAATTCCGGCGGTGAAGAACACGAACCCAGGATGGGCGTCCGCGATCGTTCGCGCGCGCAGCGAGGCGGCGAGCGATTCTCCGATACACACGATGGCGCGCGCGCCAGCGGCTCGCGCACGCTCGACGACCTCGGTGCGATCGGAATCGAAGGCCGGATCAGCGAGGTGCGCGTGACTGTCGATGAAGAGCGTCATCAAAAAGCAAAAACCGCCGTCGAAACGGCGGTTCTGCTCCTGGAATCGTGCAGGACTTTGCTGACTAGACTCACCGGCTGGCGACGGCGCTCTCGTCCCGAGAGCGACGCCGCTCTTCTGCCATTGCCCGCGCCGCGCCCTTCCCTTCGGCGCTCGTCGCACGCGGCCATTTGCGCTCGATCCACAGGAGAAGCGCGCCGGCAACATAGATGGAGCTGAAGGTTCCGGTGAAGATACCGAATGCCATGATCCACGCGAATGGTCGGATTATCTCGCCAGCGAAGAGCAAGAGCGCCAGCGTGGCGGCGAGGGTCGTGGCGTGCGTCAGCACCGACCGAGGCAACGTCTCGTTGATCGAACGATTGAGCACATCGCGCAGTGACTCCTTGCGCTGCTTTCGCAAGTTCTCACGAACGCGGTCGAAGATGATGATCGTGTCGTTCAGCGAGTAACCGATCACGGTGAGGATCGCGGCGACGACGGTGAGGGACACCTCGAGGCGCAGCATCGCCATGAAGGCGAGCGTCGTAAGCACGTCATGCGCGGTCGCGATGACGGCAGCGAGTCCGAAGCGCCACTCGAACCGGATCGCGAGATAGATCAGTGT
>DATEHJ010000629.1:0-3546 GCA_035279645.1 Gemmatimonadaceae bacterium | reverse complement strand
CCTGCTCGCCGAGATTCATTCGGCGGCCTGCGCGGCCTCGTGCTTGTCGTAGGCGCGCACGATGTCGCGAACGAGGCGATGGCGCACGACGTCGCTCTCGTCGAAGTAGTGAAAGCCGATGCCATCGATGCCGGGCAGGATCCGCTCGACCTGGAAGATCCCCGACTCCTCGCGCTTCGGCAGGTCCACCTGCGTCTTATCGCCGGTGATGACCATCTTCGAATTCACGCCGAGGCGCGTGAGCAGCATCTTCATCTGCACGGCCGTGGCGTTCTGAGCCTCGTCGACGATCACGAACGCGTCGCCTAACGTGCGGCCGCGCATGAACGCCAGCGGCGCGATCTCGATCGTTCGCGTCTCGAGTGCGCGCTGGATCCGCTCGAACGGCATCATCTCGTCCAGCGCGTCGTACAGCGGGCGGAGATACGGATCGACCTTCGCTTGCATGTCTCCGGGCAAGAAGCCGAGACTCTCTCCCGCCTCGACCGCCGGCCGGGCGAGCACGATGCGCCTAACGCGCTTGCGAGTCAGCGCGTCCACTGCCGCCGCGACGGCGAGATAGGTCTTTCCAGTGCCAGCCGGACCGATGCCGACGACGATGTCATTCTCCTGCATCTTGCGGAGATACTCGGCCTGCCCCGGTGTCTTCGCTTGAATGACGCGCCGAATTCCCGGCAGCGCGATGCGCTGAAGATCTGCGCCGAGATCGCCGCCGGCGTCGCCGTTCTCCTCGCCGTAATCCCCGTTGTCTCGAGCGTCGCCGCCGGTTCGGCGGCGATCGACCTCGTCGCTGATGCGCAACACATCATCAGATGACAGCTCGACGCGCTGTCGCGCCGATTCGATCATGCGTCGCGCGATGTCGGCGGCGCGCTCGACGAATGGCACCGGGCCGGTGATGCTCAACGAATCTCCGCGGAGCGCGACCTTCACGCCACCGATGCGAGAGAGCTCGATGAGGTTTCCATCATTCACCCCGGCGAGCGTCAGGAGATCAGCGCCTTCGGTGTTGAGCTTTTGCGTAACGCTGCCGTCGCTCACGAGGCCCCTCCTCCTGCTCCTTCTCCTCCCTCGTCGACCCGGATGTGGAGCTCGCGCAGATCCTCGCCCGGAACCCGCGAGGGAGCGCCTTCGAACAACGCGCGCGCCGCGGTCGTCTTTGGAAACGCGATCACATCGCGCAGCGACGTTGCCCCGGCAAGCTGCATGGCGATCCGGTCGAAGCCGAACGCGATCCCGCCGTGTGGCGGCGCTCCTGAGCGCAGCCCCTCGAGCAGGAAGCCGAAGCGAGCATTCGCCGTGGCTTCGTCGATACCGAGGAGCGAGAAGATTCGCGATTGAAGTGCTGGGTCGCTGATTCGAATGCTGCCTCCGCCGAGCTCCGTTCCATTCAGCACGACGTCGTACGCCTGCGCGCGGACCGTCTCCGGCGCACTCTCCAGCTTAGCGATGTCCGCCGGGTGCGGCGCGGTGAATGGGTGATGCACAGCACCCAAACGTCCGGTTGCCGGATCTCGCTCGAAGAGCGGAAAGTCCGTCACCCAGAGAAACATCCTCGCATCGTCCTTGACCAACGCGAGCCGGCGTCCGACGTCTTGCCGCACACGGTCGAGCGCCGGGCTCGAGACGTGATTCGGTCCGGCGACGAGCAACGCCAGATCACCCTCACCGAGGGCGAGCTGCGCTGCGGATCCGTCATGCAGGAACTTCGCCGCCGGACCCTCGAGCTGGCCATTCGTGCGCTTCAAGCGGACGAGCCCGCCCGCCCCAACGCTCTTCGCTCCCGCCTCGATGTCATCCAATTGCTTTCTCGATAAACTTCCTGCTCCGCCGGGCACGCGGATCCCGCGCACGCGGCCCCCCTGAGCAATCGCAGACCGGGCAATCGAGAATTCCGTCTCGCGAAAGACGTCGCTCGCGTCGAAAATCTCCAGGCCGTAGCGCAGGTCCGGGCGATCGCAGCCGTAGCGCTCCATCGCCTCCGCGTGCGTCATACGCTGGAACGAAGAAGGAATCTCGAACCCCACTTCGCCCCAGAGCGCGGAAAGCAGACCCTCGGTGAGCGCGATGATATCGTCCTGCGCGATGAACGAGGCTTCGATGTCAATCTGCGTGAACTCGGGCTGCCTATCGAGTCGCAGATCCTCATCGCGGAAGCAGCGCGCGATCTGGAAGTAGCGATCGAATCCCGCGATCATGAGCAGCTGCTTGTAGAGCTGCGGCGACTGCGGCAGCGCGTAGAACTCGCCCGCGTGCACGCGACTCGGAACGAGATAGTCGCGCGCGCCCTCCGGCGTAGGCTTCGTTAGGATCGGCGTCTCGACCTCGAGAAATCCGCGTTCGCTCAGCACCCGACGCGCTACCTGCATCAACCGGTGTCGGAGAATGATGTTCTCCTGCAGCTCAGGGCGGCGCAGATCCAGATAGCGATGGCGCAGCCGAAGCTCTTCGGCCGGAAGGGGCTCTCCTCTCGGACGCGCCACCGGAATCGCGGGCGCGGCCGCTGGTCCCACGACTTTGAGGCTTTTGGCGCGGACCTCGACATCGCCGGTCGCGAGGTCGGTGTTCCGCATCTCGGTTGGGCGCGCGACAACCTCGCCCTCGAGGAGGACGACACACTCTGGACCGAGTGTGGCTGCCAGCTTCACCGTGTCCAAGGGGGTGAAGCGCGGATCGAATGAGATCTGAACTATTCCAGTGCGGTCCCTCAAATCGACGAATACCAGCTCTCCGAGGTCGCGCTTTCGGTGTACCCATCCGCCGAGGCGGACCTCGGACCCAGCGTCAGCGGCGCGGAGCGCACCGCAGGGATGACTGCGAATTGTGGTCGCGAGTGTAGAAGTTGACGGCATCAGAGGTCTTGAGTCGTGGTGCCAATTGCCGCGCGCGGCAGGGACCGGTTCGACGTCAGCGCGGTTCGCTCAGCCGGCGGCACGTGATCGAGGCACGCAGAGAGGCTGCGGCCGCGCGGAAGCAGAGCTGGCGGGAATTTCGCGAGAATGAGCCCGTATGGGTTTCGCGGCGCATCCGCCAGGCAAGCGCATGCTGCTTCGCTGAGGGGATCATTCGAGTGCAGAAGTCTAACAGAGCAGCGAAGTTCATGGTAGACCGTCGCTTGACCGCGCGCCACGCCCCTGGTAGCCTGCACGCGTCTAGCCGATTGCTGCCGGAAGCTGACCGATGACCAAGAAGCCGCCGCGCACCGAGCGCGAAAACCTGCTGAATCTCACGCCCGTCGACGCCGAGCAGCGTTTGCTCGAGTTCTTCGGCGAACGGGGTCTGCCGAGCTATCGCGCCAAGCAGGTGGTCCGTCGGCTCTGGGTCAATCCAGCCCCGGACTTCGAGTCGATGACCGAGCTGCCAAAGTCGGTGCGGGAGCAGCTCGCCGCTGCCTTTGACCTCCCGCGGCTGTCCATTTCCGCTCGACAGCGGTCCGTGGACGGGACGGAGAAATTCCTGTTCCTGCTTCGCGACGGCCAAGCGATCGAATCCGTTGCGATTCCCGAGGGGGATCGGCTCACGTTCTGCATCTCGTCTCAGGCCGGC
>DATEHJ010000628.1:0-3897 GCA_035279645.1 Gemmatimonadaceae bacterium | reverse complement strand
GATCGCGTCCATGTCGTAGAGCTGCGCGTAGGGGACGTCGGCCTCGGCGAGGAGCACGTTCATGTGCCCGGGCATGCGCCCTGCGACCGGATGCACCGCGAACTTCACCTCGCCGCCGCGTGCTTCGATCAGTTCAGCCAGCTCCCGAACCTGATGCTGCGCCTGCGCGACCGCCATGCCGTACCCCGGAATGACGATCACCAGTTGCGCGTACGCGAGCTGCACCGCGGCGTCCTCGACGCTCGTTGAGCGAACGCTCAAGCCTTCCGCGCTCTTGGTGCCAGGGGTCGTCTGCGATCCGAACGCGCCGAAGAGCACGTTCGTGAACGACCGGTTCATCGCCTTGCTCATGAGCACGGACAGAATGAAGCCCGATGCTCCGTCGAGCGAGCCGCTGATGATCAGAATGACGTTCCCGATCGCGAACCCGGTCGCGCACGACGCGAGTCCCGAATACGAGTTGAGCAGCGCGACGACGACCGGCATGTCCGCGCCGCCGATTGGCAGCACGAGCAGAATGCCGAACACAAAAGACAGTGCGATGAGCGCGTAGAACAGCGTCTGTCGATCCGGATGCATCACCAGAACGGCGAACAGCACCAGCATCCCCAGAAACACCAGGGCGTTCACCAGATTCTGCCCACGGAAGGTCAGCGGACGCGAGGTGATGACCTCCTGGAGTTTCCCCGCGGCGATCAACGTGCCGCCGACCGTGATCATGCCTAACAGGACCTCGATGCCCAGCGCCGCCATGATCGGACGAGGAATCCCTTCGCCATTCGTTAGGCGCGTGTTGAATTCGGCGATGCCGACCAGGGCCGCCGCGAGAGCGCTCAACGTCAGCGACAGCGCGATCCGTTGCGGCATCGCCGTCATCGGCACCCACATTCCCATCGGATAGCCGATGACGACGCCGAGCACGAGGCCGCCCGCGATCCACCGGTAGTCGACGATCTGGTGGTTCACCAGCGTTCCGATGATCGCGAACAGCATTCCCGCCGCGGCCATCTGCATACCCCGCCGGGCTCGGTCGGGCCGCGTTAGGCTGCGCAGCCCGAGAATGAAGAGCACCGACGCCGTGAGGTACGAACCTTCGATGAAGTAGTCGCGCATGGCGGGCGAAGGAATCCCGATCAGTGCGCCGCGGGACGCGCGGCCGCGTCCTTTCGCTTCGCCTGGGGCGTGTCACGTCTGAACATCTTCAACATGCGATCGGTGATCAGAAACCCACCAACGATGTTCGACGTCGCGCACACCACGGCAATGAAGCCGAGAATGGTCGCTACGCGGTTCTGCGCGGAGCCCGCCGCGATCAGGGACCCCACGAGCGAGATCCCCGAGATCGCGTTGGTTGCCGCCATCAGCGGCGTGTGCAGGAGCGGCGGCACCCTCGAGATCACCATGAATCCCGTAAAGGCCGCGAGCATAAACACGTACAGCTCGAGGAGGAGCATCGGTTATTCGGTGAAAGAAAACACTACTTGAGCACCTTGCCCTGATGGACCATCAGCATCGCGCCCGTGATCTCGTCGCTCGGGTCGAGCACGAGCACACTGTCCTTCACCAGATGTTGCAGCAACGCGAGGATGTTGCGTCCGAACATCTGGCTGGCGTGAAACGGCACGCTCGCTGGCAAATTCACCGGTCCCATGATCGCGATGTCATGTGTGCGCACTGTTTCGCCGGCCTTCGACAGCTCGCAGTTTCCCCCCGATTCGACGGCGAGATCGACGATTACGGCCCCGGCGCGCATCGTCCGCACCATGTCCGACGTAATCAGCGTCGGCGCGGGTCGGCCAGGAATCTGTGCTGTCGAGATGACGAGATCGACATCTTTGATATGACCCGCGATCGCCGCGAGCGTACGCTGGTGCTCTTCGTTCGTCTGCGCCCGCGCATAACCACCGGCCGTTTCCGCCGTTGCGCTCACCAGCTCGGTCGCGACGAAGCTGGCGCCTAGACTCTGAACCTGCTCTCGCGCCGCCGGTCTCACGTCGAACGCTGACACGACGCCGCCGAGGCGCCGCGCGGTCGCGATGGCCTGAAGGCCCGACACCCCAGCACCGATGACGAACACGCGAGCCGGTGAGATGTTCCCCGCAGCGGTCGTCAACATCGGCAGGAACTTGCCCAGCTCGGCGGCGCCGAGCAGCACCGCTTTGTAACCAGCGACCGTGCTCTGCGATGACAGCACGTCCATCGACTGTGCGCGCGTAATGCGCGGCACCAGCTCGAGCGCGAGTGCATTGACGTTCCGCTTGGCGAGCGACGACGCCAGCTCCTGATGCTGACCCGGTCTCATGAGCGAGATGACCGAAGTGCCGGCGCCCATTCGCATGATCTCGTCGTCATTCGGCGGCTGCACCTTCGCGACGACATCGGTGTTAGCGAACGCCGCTTGCGCATCGGGCACGATCTTCGCCCCGACGACAGCGTACGCATCATCACGGAAGCCGGCGTGCTGGCCGGCGCCGCTTTGCACGACAACCTCGAGTCCCGACTTCACCAAACGGCCCGCGCTATCCGGCGGGAGCGCCACTCGCTGCTCGCGAGTGGCGGTTTCAGTTGGAACGCTGATTCGCATGCTGGCGGGTGAAACGAGGCGTGCGGCGCCGGGCCGGCGCCGGGGCGTAAACTAGCCCGAGTGCCCCGACGCGCAATGACAGACAAACTACTCGATCACAGTAAAGCTTTCGTAAGACAGGAGCAGTGGTCACGACTCGGCGGGAGCGATCACGTGTACCTTCTATGCTCGGGTTCCGTCGAGCGGAGTGGCGCATGATTCGTGTTCGTTTTCGCAGCACATCGATCGTCCTGATCGTCTTCGGCACGGTCGCGCCATGTCTCCTGTCGGCGCAGAATGCGCCACCAGAGCTGCCGCTCAAGCACGCGCCACAACCGACGGCGGCGGAGATCACTCCAGCGGATCTCATGACGCGGCTCTACATCTTCTCCGACGATTCGATGCAAGGCCGCCGCGTCGGAACAGAGGGTCATCGTCGCTCGACCGCGTACATCGAGCGCGAGGTGCGACGACTTGGGCTCGTTCCCGCAGGCGACAGCGGCGGCTACTTCCAGAATCTTCCGGTCTTCGAGCGTACACTCGTCGCCGGGCAAACGCTGAGCGCGGGCGGCGACACGTTCAAACCGTGGGTCGATTTTCTCCCGCGTGACAACGGTCCGACTGCTCGCCCGCTGTCGAACGCGCCCGTCGTTTTTGGGGGAGTGTGGGGCGATACCGCGACCATGATCTCACCCGCCGGTGCGGCGGGGCGGTTCATCGTCATTGCTGTTCCCGATGGACCGGACGGCAAGCCGCAGTGGCAGGTGAACCGACCACTGCTCACACGCTATTACTCCGACGCGGCGGGCATCGCGATCGCGTCGCTCGACGCGATGGATTCGCGCACGCGTGAGGTGCTCACCGAGCCGGCGGTCACTCTTCAGTCGCCCGAAGATCGATTGCCACCGCTGCCCGTGTTCCTCTACATCACGCGCTCGATGTCCGAGGCCCTTCTGGGCGGACCCACGCGCGGTCTCACGCGAGGAAAGGCATCGGGCAAGACTGTGAGCGGCTCGCTCCGGTTCGCTAATTCGCCCGCACCCGCACGCAACGTTGTCGCGATCCTACCGGGTTCGGATCCGGCGCTGAAGGGAGAATACATCGCGATTGGCGCGCATAACGATCATATCGGCTTCAATCACGAGCCGGTCGATCATGATTCCCTTCGCGCATTCAACACCGTGGTGCGACCTGGCGGGGAGGACGATGCGCCGCGCGCGCCGTCGGCATCCGAGATGACTCGCATCCGCACGATTCTCGATAGCCTCCGGCGCATTCATCCTCCGCGTCTCGATTCGATCTACAACGGCGCCGACGATGACGGCTCTGGCACG
>DATEHJ010000627.1:0-2143 GCA_035279645.1 Gemmatimonadaceae bacterium | reverse complement strand
GAACCGCCAGGCCCAAATCGGCGCCGCGGGTCGACGCGCGTCGCAGCGCGTCGAGTGCCGTGTCGCCGCCGCCCAAGGCGTACGTCCCGGTGTGCAGCTCGATCGCGTCCGCGCCAAAGTCGCGCGACTTGTCCACCACGCTCAGGTCAGGATCGATGAACAGACTGGTCCGAAGCCCAGCGCGTTTCAGTCGCGCAATGCCCTCCGCCAAGCGAGCCGGATTTTGGTCGACATTCAGTCCGCCCTCTGTGGTCACCTCCTGTCGCCGCTCGGGAACCAGTGTGACCTGGTACGGCCGGAGTGCGGTTGCGATGTCGAGCATCTCGGACGTGAGCGCCATCTCAAGGTTGAGCACGGTTCGGATGCGTGTGGCGAGACCGCGGATGTCGTCGTCATGGATGTGGCGACGGTCCTCGCGAAGGTGCGCCGTGATGCCTTCTGCGCCCGCATCCTCGCACAGCAGTGCAGCCGCAATCGGATCCGGTTCGTCGGTTTTACGCGCCTGCCGGAGCGTCGCGACGTGGTCGACGTTGATGTAGAGCCGCTGATGATTCGCTCGCATTGGCTACACGGCGCAGGTTCGCAATACTTTCACTCGGAGTGACATCGTGAAGCGCTTCGTCGCAGTCCTCGTCTTCCTCGCAGCGTGCAGCACCAGCGCCGCCCAACAGCGGCCCACGACGACGGTGGCCGGCAACGTCGTCGGCGCGGATTCTCCCCGCCAAGCGGTGCAGGCCTTCCTGGCCGCGGCGCACGCGCAGGACCTCAAGGCGATGGCGCTCGTGTGGGGCACCAATGATGGTCCCGCGCGCGACGTCGTGGAGGCGTCACAGCTCGAGAAGCGCGAGCTGATCATGCAGTGCTACGTCACGCACGACTCGTACAGCGTATTGAGCGAAGTCCCGGGCGAGAAGGGAGCGCACATACTCGCGGTGTCGCTCACCAAGGGCCAGTTGGCGCGCCAATCCAAGTTTACGGCCGTGAAAGGCCGCGGCGATCGCTGGTTTGTCGAGGACGTGCAGCTGGAGCCGCTCAAGGATCTCTGCGCTGCGTCCTGACGTCGCTGGCGGGAACACAGCTGCCTGTTCACTCGTTTACAATTCGGTAAGCTCGATGAGGACGCCTCCAGTCGCGCTGGGGTGGAGGAACGCAATCTTCCTCCCCTCAGCGCCGATGCGGGGCGTTTCGTCGATGAGCCGGATGCCTGCCTTGCGACAGCGATCGAGAGCGGCATTGAGGTCGGGAACGGCGAAGCAAATGTGATGGATGCCGGGTCCGCGACGCGCCACGAAGGTGGCGATCGGCGAATCGTCTCGCTCGGCTTCGAGGAGCTCGACGAGCGAGTCACCCGCGGCGAGGCCCGCGATGTGGGCACCGTCGGCGTCGTCGAGCGGAACCTGTTCGAGTCCGAGAATGTCACGATAGAAGGGAAGGATCTGATCGAGCGCGCGAACGGCGATGCCGATGTGGGCAATACGCGCGCGGCCTGACGGAGCTGGTGTCGTGGACGGCATCGGTCTCCGAAGCTGGTGGACAACGTAAACTACACAGTAGATTCGCGGCGGGCGAAAATACACGGGGGAGGCAAGAGCAGCATGTCGAATGCATTGGCAGTAACGGATACCACGTTCGAGGACGAGATCGAGAAGCACGACGGCCTGGCCGTCGTCGATTTTTGGGCGACGTGGTGCGGCCCGTGCCGCGCGATCGCTCCGATGCTCGACCAGTTAGCCGTCGAGTACGTCGGTAAGGCGAAGGTCGCGAAGTTGGACGTCGACGCAAATCAGAAGACGGCCATGCGGTTCAACGTGAGATCGATCCCTACCATTCTGTTCTTCAAGAACGGCAAGCTGGTGGACTCGGTCGTGGGCGCCGTGCCGAAGGCGAAGTTGGCCTCGAAGTTTCAGGAGCATTCCGTGTCGGAGACGGCGACAGCAAAGCAGGGTTGATCGCGTCCCTCCGATCGTCAACGACAGCCTGGTCTTGGATGGTCCAAGACCGGGCTTTTTTTTCGCGCAGCGCTTAGACTGAGCTAAGGGGACGCCGGCGAGAACCGGCGCGTTCAGTTCTCCAACCGACGCTGGTGGCGCGACCTTCGTGACGTCTCCTGCCGGACGCCTATATCTGGTCAGCACGCCGATCG
>DATEHJ010000626.1:0-3006 GCA_035279645.1 Gemmatimonadaceae bacterium | reverse complement strand
GCGACGGCGTTCCTTGCCAAGCTCACGGCACTCATTGCCATTCTCGCGCTGCTGCTCGGCGTCATCATGCTCGCCGGCATCGCCACACAGGCGGCGAAGGGCTATACCCGCTTCGAAATCGGGCTCTACCTGCAGGCGTTGTTCGGATTCCGGCTGCTCGACTTGGTGTTGCTGGCGGTGCTGGCGATGGCGATTCACGTCATCGTCGACCACAAGTATGTCGGGCACATGATCATCTTTGTCGTCTTCGTCGGCCTGCCCTTTCTCACACAGTTCGGCCTCGAGCGCAACCTCTATCAGTATGGCGGCGATGGCGGGTTGCAGTATTCGGACATGAATCGCTGGGGACCGTACGCGCATCCGTTTCTCTACTGGAAGCTCTACTGGGGCGCCTTTGCGATCCTACTCGCGGTGCTCACGAATCTGCTGTGGGTTCGTGGCGAGGAGACGTACGCGTACTGGCGAGCGCACCTGGCGCGCATCCGATTCGGCACCGGAGCTCGGCGCGTCACAGCGTTCGCCGGACTCTCGTTCGTCGGGCTCGGCGGATTCCTGTTCTACAACACGGACGTCCTGAATCGATACTCGACGAGCAATCAGCGCCGGCATCTGCGCGCCGAGTACGAGCGGCTGTACAAGCGCTACGAGCGCGTGCCTCAACCGCGCATCGCCGCGGTGCAGATTCAGGTCGACCTCGTGCCGGAGCGCGGCGACATGCGCGCGCACGGTCATTACGTTCTGCGCAACAAGAATCGCGTACCGATCGACACGGTGCATCTGCGTCTGGATCGCGAGATGCGAGTGAATGCGCTCGCCTTCGATCGTCCCGCGCACGTCGTCCTCGCCGACAGCGCGCACGAGTATTTCCTGCACAAGCTTGACACGCCCCTCGCACCCGGCGATTCGCTAATCCTAAACTTCGACCTCGCGCGGCGGACGCGTGGCTTCGCGAACTCGGTCGACAACACGGATCTCGCGTCGAATGGCACATTCGTCGAGAATGGCGCCTTCATGCCGGGCGTCGGTTACGAATCGCGTACCGAGCTCTCCGACGACGACGACCGCAAGAAGGAAAAGCTTGCACCGGTGCCGCGCATGAAGCCGCCGACCGACAGCTTCGCGCGCCGCAACAATTACATCAGCCACGAGTCCGACTGGCTCGACTACGACGCCACCGTCAGCACCGCACCCGATCAGATCGCGATCACGTCCGGCTACCTCCAGCGCGAGTGGATGGAAAACGGTCGGCGCTATTTCCACTACAAGATGGATTCGCCGATTCTGAATCTGTGGGCGTTCCAGTCCGCTCGTTATGCGACGGCGACCGATCAGTGGAAGGCACCCGATGGCCGAGTGATCGACATCGCCGTCTACTACCATCCCACGCACAGCTACAACGTACGCCGCATGATCGACGGCGTGAAGAAGTCGCTCGACTACTACACGGAGAACTTCGGCCCGTATCAACACCACCAGGTGCGGATCGTCGAGTTCCCGCGCTACGCGACGTTCGCGCAATCGCTCCCGAACACGATTCCGTACTCTGAAGCGATCGGATTCATCGCGCGAGTCGAGGAGCCCGACGACATCGATTATCCCTTCTACGTCACGGCGCACGAGGTCGCGCACCAGTGGTGGGCGCATCAGGTCATCGGCGCCGACGCCCAGGGCTCGACTCTCCTCTCCGAGACGTTGGCGCAGTACTCCGCGCTCATGGTCATGGAGAAGGAGTTCGGCGCGGCGAGCATGCGCCGTTTCCTCGAGTACGAGCTCGACCGCTATCTCATCGGCCGCAGCACGGAACGGAAGCGCGAGATGCCGATCGAGCTGAACGAGAACCAAGGCTACATCCATTACAACAAGGGGTCGCTCGTGATGTACGCGCTGCGCGACTACATCGGCGAGGCGCGCATGAACGCAGCCATCCGCGGTTTCCTGAACGCGGAGAAGTTCCGGGGGCCGCCGTACCCGACGTCGCTCGAGTTCGTCGATTCCCTGCGCGCGGCAACGCCGGATTCGCTCAAGTATCTCATCAAGGATATGTTCGAGACGATCACCCTGTTCGAGCTCAAGGCCGACTCGGCGATCGTGACCGACGCCCCGAACGAGCAATACCGTCTCGATCTCTATCTCAACGCGAAGAAGTTGCGCGCCGACAGCTTGGGCGCCGAGACGCCGATTCCGATGCGCGATTGGGTCGACGTCGGCGTGTATACGCGTCCCCCGCGCGGGCAGAAGAGTCCAGACAAGGATGGCGAGTCGATCTACCTGGCAAAACACCTCATCCACGAGGGTGAGCAGCACATCGTCCTCACGTTGCCGCGCTTGCCCTCGCGCGCCGGCATCGATCCGCTCCACAAGCTGATCAGTCGCCTAACGGCCGAAAACACGATCGGCGTCCAGAATCGCACCAAGCCGAGGAGCCGCAAGAAGTAGCTGCTCGTCATCCCGAGAGGGAGCGAGGGATCTGCACCTTCGCCTGTCATTCCGAGCGCAGCGAGGAATCTGCACCTTCACGCTCTGGTCCTGGCCAGGCGTGACTTCTGTTCGACGTGCACGAAATTGGTTTGGCTTCCTGCCTCTGTTGAGGCGATAGACATGTGTGCGCCAATTCTACGTCTACATTCTCGCCGGTCATTCACGACAACTCTACGTCGGCGTGACCAACACTTACTGCGTCGCCTTGCTCAACATCGGGATGGTGAGTGCCAATTCACGAGTCCATATCGAATGGCGAGGCTCGTCCACTTCGAGACCACGACGAATGTGATGGGCGCGATCGCGCGTGAGAAAGAGATCAAGGGATGGCGTCGCTCGAAGAAGCTCGATTTGATAGCGAGCCACAATCCCGGATGGGACGATCTGTCCGAAGGTTGGTTTGACGAAAGAGCGTGAAGTGCAGATCCCTCGCTGCGCTCGGGATGACAGTCAGTTTGCTCGGGATGACAGTTAGGCCACGCCCCGTCGAATCGCCTGCTCCATCCGATCCGCGAAGAAATCCACCTC
>DATEHJ010000625.1:0-5759 GCA_035279645.1 Gemmatimonadaceae bacterium | reverse complement strand
TCAGCGCCATGGCCGTCGACGCCGACTGGCGATCGGCGCGTTGGGCGGAGGAGTTCGGTCTCTACGCGCGGCTGTTCGACAGCGTGAACGCCCTGGACAGTGGACTCGAGACGTTCGCGCGCAAGTTGGCGAAGTCGAATCCCCAGGCGCTGGCGCGCCTGAAGTCGATCTTCTGGCAGGGCACGGAAGACTGGGAGCGATTGCTCGAAGAGCGCGCCGAGATGAGCGGCGAACTGGTGCTGTCCGATTTCACGCGCAACGCAATCGCGGCGTTCGATCAGGGGGCACGCAGCTGACGGGTAACACTCGGCAATTGTGTCCGGCGTTGCATAACGCGAATGGTGACTCGCTCGGCGGTCGGCACGTCGGACTTGAGCACGCTCCCTCAGCTCTAGGCCCCTAGCCCCTAGACCGCCATGACCACACGCGTCTTTCTCAAGCCGTACTCCGTGAATGGTACCGGAATCCGGCTTCTCGACTATCAGCGCGTGTCCGCCGACAGTTACGAGGCGACACGCTGGTTCACCTTCTTTTTCATTCCGCTGATACCGATCGGTACCTGGCTCATTCGGCCCGGTACGCAGGAAGGCATCGCTACGAGCATGAAGTACAACTTTCAGATCCTGGGCAATCGACCGCTGAAGTGGAAGCGGGTAGGTCGTCTGTGGCTGTTCAACATCGTCGCCGCATTGCCGGTGACCGCGTTCGCTCTTCTGGAGAAGCCCGGCTCGGATAACCCGAATATGGGGTTCGCGCTGCTCATGCTCTCCGTTCTCTGGATGTTCGGCGCGTTGTGGTATGGCCAGCGGAAGACGGAGCAGCCCTATCATGCGCCGGCGACGCAACCGATGCCGACTGGCGGCTCGAGCCCGCGTAAAGCGGCCTAACGATACGCCGGCACGACATCGATGAATACGCCGCTCGCCGTACCGATGCGACCTCCGATCGCATCGGAGATGCGCGATCTGTCCGCGGAGGTCCTCACGACCTTCGCGGGCGTGATCGCAGCGGTCGCCGTCGTCGGGCTCAACATCGGTCTCGAACACGCGCTCGATCTCGACTTTCTCGGTCTCACATACGGTTTCATCCTTCCCGTGGGAGCGCTCTTCGGCGGTTTCGGTGCAGCGAGCGGCTACTATGCAGCGGCGCGCGCGACGCAGACTTTGCCAAGCCGGCGAATGCTCTTCGAGATGTTGGCGATTGGCCTCTCGACCTGGCTGCTGATGCACTGGGTCGACTATGCCACGCTCCGACTCCAGAATGGAACGGCAGTTCGCGACGCGGTTCCCTTCTGGGAATACTTTCGCCTGCGCACCGAGCACCTGCAGCTCGTGACCCAGGATCAGGGTGGCCGAGTGGTGGACCGTACGTCGGAACTCGGCCTCCTCGGCTACGCACACGAGTTGCTTCAGGTCGCGGGTTTCCTGTGTGGCGGACTCGTGATGTGGCTCGCGCTCAAGTCGCACGAGGCATGTGTTCCGTGCAGTCGTTATGCGCGCACGACGCGTATCGTCCAGCGCGCGACGACCGCGGTCTTCGATGGTGTGCTCGCGCACGCCGGGCTCGTCCTCCCCGAGTTCCCGGAGCGCGTCGCGGCAGCGCTCGGGAAACGGCGGCTCATCGGACTGAATCTCAGCGTCGTAACGTGCCCGTCATGCCACCGCCGCTGGCTTCGACCGGCCGCCGTCGGGATAGACGGCACGCATCCGGTCATCAGGCCGATGGCGCCGTACGACCTCTCGCCCGCTCAAGCGACGGCGCTGCTCAAGGTGCGTGCGTAGCGTACGCGCGCACCGCGTCCTCGAACGAGATCGCGAACTTCCGCTCGCGGACACGATTAGCACCTTCATATCCCACCGTCTCCAGCCGCCGAGCCGTGTCGAGCAGCGTGTCGACTCGGAAAGGTTGCGCGTCGAGGTACGCGAGATACTCCTCGACTGCAGTGAGATACCCCATCATCCCGCCGAGCTCCGTCGGACAGTAGGCCTTGTGCGCCTCGCGCAGCTCGTCGGCACCGCGTGCGTCGGGCATGACGAGATTCTCCGAACCACAGATAACTCGCAGACGCGCATTGCGTGTGCACGCAGCAACGGCCGAGGGGCCGAGTGAACCGCCTGACGCGTTGAGCACGAGCGCGTCCATCGGCTCGCGAAGGAAATCCAGCTTCGACTCGGAGCTCCAGACCCGAATTCCTCGATTCGCGATGTCGGCGCGTCGTTTCGGATTCGACTCGACGGCCAACAGCCGCGCGCCATCGCTACACAGTTGGTCCAGAACATGCGACCCGATCTGCCCGATGCCGACGAGACCGACCGTCGCTCTCGACGTGGCGATGTCGAATGCGCGCAGCATGCCGAGTAGCACCTGATAGTTGCCGGCAGCGGTGGGCACCGACGTGTCGGCGACGACGCTGCCGGGGAATCCGCGATTCAGATAGTCGAGCGACTGCGTGCGACCGTCCGACATGAGGCCGTGGCCGAGGTCCTGTCCGGTCGTGATGTGAATGCCCGCGGATTCGGCACAATCCGTGAGGCACTCGATCGCGAAGTCGAGAAGAGCGAAGTCGCGCGGACTGCCGACGCGCGCGTCGGTGGTGGGGTCGAGCACACACTTGCCGCCGACGATGCGTGCGAAATTCCGCTGGGTGAGCGGTCCGCCGATGCGGAGTAGGCGTGACCAGTACACCTTCTCCTCCATGCCGACGGCGAGCTCGATTGCCTCGCGTACCGGATCGAATCCAGGAAGACTAGTGCGCTCCTCGGGCGCGATGCGGAATCCACCTAAGGAGAGCTTTCCGGATCCGGGCTCGGCGTGGGTGGCGATCGCGAGCGTCCAGCGCTCCGTGGTGTGACGGTAGCGATGCACCCATACGCGATCTCCCTGCGCCACCGTGGCTACGGGCGCGAGAGACGAGGATTGCGCCGGCTCGACGATTGTCTTGGTGAACGACGGCGCCATCAGGTGGTGGGCGGATTGAATCCGGCGTGCTGCTGCTCGATCCAGCTCTGCTGGTAGCTCGGGTCCTCTATTCCCATCGCTTGCTTGGCGACGTGGAGCGGCCGGAAGGAATCCATCATCACCGCCAGTTCGTCGGTGCGTGTCGCTCCGATCGATGCCTCGGCGCGTCCCGGATGCGGACCGTGCGGAATGCCATCGGGGTGGTGCGTGATGCTGCCGAACTCGATGCCCTTCCGGCTCATGAATTCGCTCGACGCATAGTACAGCACTTCGTCCGAATCGACGTTGCTGTGGTTATATGGCGCCGGCACGGCCTCGGGATCGAAGTCATAGGGCCGCGGGCAGAACGAGCAAATGACAAATCCATCGCCCTCGAACGTCTGGTGCACCGGCGGCGGCTGGTGCACGCGGCCGACGATCGGCTCGAAATCGTAGATGTTGAACGCCCAGGGATAGAAGTAGCCGTCCCAACCAACGACGTCGAATGGGTGATGGTCGAGAATAAATTCGTTGATCGCGTCGTACTGTTTGACCAGTAATCGAAAATCACCCATCTCGTCGTGGGTCTTGAGCTCGAGCGGGCGACGGATGTCGCGCTCCGAGTACGGAGCACCCTCCTTGAGCTGCCCGAATTCATTGCGGTATCGCTTCGGCCAGCGCACATGACCTCGACTCTCCAAGATGAGAAACTTTGGATGATCGCCCTTCATGTCGAGCTTGTAGCGATGCAGGATCCCGCGATGGATGATGAGGTAGTCACCCTCTCGGAAGGGCAAATCGCCGAACACTGACTCGAGTGTGCCAGTGCCCTTGGCGACGTACACCACCTCGTCGCCTTGCGCGTTGCGGTAGAAATGCGCGTCCTGTTCGTCGGGCTCGACGTATAGCATGGCGATGTCCGCGTTGAACAGGATCGGCAGGCGATCGAGCGTCGGGCTTCCACCGCTCTTCGCCTTCGACGTACGAAAATGGCGATGGCGCAGCGAGGAGCCGGCATCGGGTTCGTACTTGACGTCCCGGATCCGCTTCACGGACTTGACCGTCGTCGGTGGATGGACGTGGTACAACAGCGCCGACGTGCCGGTGAATCCCTCATGGCCCATCAGCTCTTCCGCGTAGATACCGCCGTTGGGCTTGCGGAAGGCAATGTGTCGCTTGCGAGGGATGCTGCCTAACGTGTGATAGATTGGCATAGGTGATAGGTGTTAGGTGCTAGGTGTTAGGTGTTGTCTAGCACCTAGCACCTATCTCCTAGCACCTCCGCTAGAGGTTTCCTCTCGCTGCCTGCTCTCGCTCGATCGCCTCGAACAGCGCGCGGAAGTTCCCTTTCCCGAAGCCGCGAGCGCCCTTGCGCTGAATGATCTCGTAGAACACGGTCGGCCGGTCCTGCACGTTGCGTGAGAAAATCTGCAACAAGTAGCCGTCCGGATCGCGATCGACGAGAATGCCTAACTGCTGGAGCGTGTCGATCGGCTCATCGATCTTGCCGACGCGGCGCTGCAGATCGGCATAGTACGACGTCGGCGTGCTCAGAAACTCCACGCCGTGGTCGCGGAGTGCCGTGACCGTGTGAATGATGTCATTCGTTGCCAGGGCGAGATGCTGCACGCCCGGCCCGCGATAGAAATCGAGATACTCGTCGATCTGCGATTTCTTCTTTCCCTTCGCCGGCTCATTGATGGGGAACTTGATCCGCTCGTTCCCGTTCGCCATGACCTTCGACATCAGCGCGCTGTACTCGGTGGAGATGTCGGCGTCGTCGAAGGTGATGAGATTCTTGAACCCCATCACCTTCTCGTAGAAGCCGACCCACTCGTTCATCTTTCCGAGCTCGACGTTGCCGACGCAATGATCGACGTACAGGAGACCGACTTCCTGCGCCTGGTAGTGCGGCGACACTTTCTTGAACCCTGGCATGAACGCGCCGCGGTAATTTCTCCGTTCCACCAGCGAGTGAATCGTGTCGCCGTAGATGTGGATTGCCGCGACGACAATCTCACCGCTGTCGTCCTTCAAGACTTTCGGCTCGTGCAGCGGCACCGCGCCGCGCGCCACTGCCTTCGCAAACGCGTCGCGCGCATCGTCGACCCAGAGCGCGATGTCGCGCACGCCGTCACCGTGCTTGTTGACGTGTTGCGCAATCTCGCCCTCGGGGCCGAGCGCCGACGTGAGCACGAGACGAATCTTGTTCTGTTGGAGCAGGTAGCTGACGCGGTCTCGCGTGCCCGTCTCGGGGCCTCGATAACCCACGAGCTGAAAGCCAAATCCGGCTTGGTAGTAGTGGGCCGCCTGCTTGGCATTGCCCACAAAGAACTCGATGTAGTCGGTGCCGTTGATGGGAAAAATGTCCTGCGTCGGCGATGATGCTGGTAACGTCGCGGTGGCCATGGGTTCTCCGCTGCTGAGAAAAGTCCCTGGCGGAATATAGGGGTCAGAGCCTAGGGGTTAGGGGCTAGCGACCCTGGTCCCTACTCCCTGAGCTCAGGCATGTCTACGAATAACTCCAACGCCTCGGGATTCGCGAGCGCGTCGCGGTTCTTCACTGGACGGCCGTGAATCACGTCGCGCACCGCGAGCTCGGTGATCTTGCCGCTGATGGTGCGCGGAATATCGGCGACTTGTACGATCTTTTTCGGGACGTGATGCGGGCTGGCGTTCTCGCGAATCTGCGCTCGAATTCGCTCCCTGAGAGCATCAGTCAGCGACGCGCCCTCGACGAGGCGGACGAAGAGCACGATGCGCACGTCCTCGTCCGCGCCGGGAAGCTGTTGACCGATCACCAGGCCCTCGAGTACCTCGGG
>DATEHJ010000624.1:0-5711 GCA_035279645.1 Gemmatimonadaceae bacterium | reverse complement strand
TGACCGCTGGGTGGTTCCGCGCCTTGGTGATTTGATTCTAGTGCAGGCCGGCGACGCCGCAACCGACTAGCCTGAGGCGCTAGCCTGCCGTGCCGGGTGAGCGCTAACGATCTTCGAAAGTTGCGCATAGACAGAATGTTTCGTTAAGCGAGCAACTCCACCGCTAGCGACGACAGGGACGCCCGCCCACTCGATTCGGGCTGAGTCGCTCCATCTGCCACTCGTCACAGGTCAACTATGGATTGCCTGTGTGCAGCGCCCACCAGAAACGCGCTTTTTGCGAACGGAGTCTTCCCGCAATAGCTGTCAATGTTCATCAGCATTGCCCTATCGCGATCGCTCGTTGGTTCTCCTCCACAAGTCTTAGAACTCGGCGAGCCGCCGGTCGCCATGGAGCAATCGGTGAATGAGAGCGCCAGTTCGCTCGCTGTGCGACAAGTGAGTGCGTAACGATTCCGCGACGAACCGACAGAATGGATTAAAGACTTCTCATTAAGACATCCTCATAAACAAATGGGACCTTGACGACGGACGTCGTGGCGTGGAGATTGCCGCGCCCACTTGACCGAAGTTCGCGCGCTGCTGGACTCGGAGACGGACTCATTGCGCAGGTACCACCGCGCGTCTGCTCCCGGTCACGAAGCGACGAACGACTCGGTATTTGTTCGATGACTCGGTCGCGATCGACGCTGAGGCGCGGCCAGTGAACGTCGTTCACCACAATCACGCTGGACGCCAGCATGCCGCACAGCTCTTCGCCGGCTGTACAACCGGCTTCCGCGACCGTAAAGTGGGTGCGCCCAGACGCAGTTCCTTGCCATCCATTCGTCGGTAACAGTCGTATTCTCGCCGAAGCGCTGCGCCAGGTGCAGCAGTATGCTCGCTTCGTGCACGCGTTAGTGTTGCTCGAGGGCGAGTCGGGGACTGGAAAGAGCTACTTTGCCCGCTACCTCCACGACTGCTCTCCGCGAGCGACGGCTCCGTTCGAGAGCGTTGTCTTGCCGACGCTCGACGATAACCTCGCGCCAAGCGAATTGTTTGGGCACGTGCGCGGAGCCTATACAGATGCGCGTAGCCATCGTCTGGGCCGATTTGTGTCGGCGAGCGGCGGTACGCTGTTCCTGGACGAAATCGGGAAAGCATCGCTGCGCTTGCAAGCCAAACTTCTTCACGCGGTCGAATATCGCGAGATCTGGCCAGTCGGATCGGATCGATCCGTGCGTGTCGATGTTCGCCTCGTCGTCGCAACGAACGTTCCGTTAGAAGAGCTAGTCTCGAGGGGCGAGTTTCTTCCTGATCTCGCGCCAAGGCTGTCGGCATTCCGCGTTAGGCTGCCCGCGCTCCGCGAGCGTCCGGAGGATATTCCCGCGCTCGTCGCGCAGTTCATCGGCCTGCGCGCGCCCTTATATGGCTATGGCGAGCGGCGTCCATTTATCGACGAGAGGCTCATGACGATGCTTCAGGAAGCCGACTGGCCGAACAATCTTCGCCAGCTCGACGCCACCGTACAGCGATTGCTCGTGCATGCCGAAGGCGCCGATGTCCTGACGATATACCATTTAGGTGAGAGCGCGGCCACGCTCCGGCGCGCGGATGAGGCGAAGGAGGGACTGACGCCCGAGCGCGTTCGAGCGGTCGTCGAGTCGACTCAGTCCGTGACGCGCGCCGCACGCGCGCTCGGCGTTTCCCGCCAAACAGTGCACCGCTACCTCGCGCGTGGGCGCGATGAAGATTCACCAGTGCGCGGCGATCGACGCTCCGTCACAGGCGACAACGCGTAACGTGACATGCGACACGTTCCGCCTCGAGTGCTTGTGGAGGAGCAGTTAGGCAAGTCGTTGAGCGAAGACTGATTAGCGGAGCGAGCCAGCACGGTCCTCCGTTTGCCCTACGCGGGATCGCACGATTGCGCCGCCGGCAATCGTCAAGGCTGTCGACCCTCGCCCGCGCCTGTCATGTCAATGCCTCGCTTCGGCCTCGCTTTCCCTGCCATCATGGTCGCCATCGTCATCGCCTTCGCGCCGAGCGGGGCGAAAGCACAGAAGGGTAAGCGACCGACGAATCCGCCCGGAGGGGACAGCGTCAAGGCTCAACTGTGCCAGCCTAACGACCCGTCGTGCTTCACTGTGCCGGTCGTCACCCCGGACGGCACCCCAGTCACTGTCAACCCAGGCTCGAACTCCTACGTCTTCACGGTCAAAAACACGGGGCACTTCGGAACCATCGGCCTAACGGCAATCTGCTCGAGTGGCGGCGTCGTGACCGGCTGCTCCCCCTCTCAACCCTCCGTCTCGCTGGCGACGAATGCGTCGACGCCCATCACCGTCTCCTATACGGGCGCGAGCGGTGGCGGGACCGGCACGGTTACGCTGCACGGCCAAGCGAATAGCGGCACCAACACCGATGATGGGTGGATCAATGTCACCGTCAATGCCCCACCCTCATACACCGTGGCTGTGACTCCCGATGGCGCATCGATCGGCATCGAACCCGGGACGAGCCTGAGCTACGGATTCAAGGTGCGCAACACCGGCAATCAGACTACGACGTACAACCTGACCCCGAGCTGCTCCGGCGTGGTGACCAATTGCAGCGTCGCAGGATCGGTGACACTCGCACACGGCGATTCAGCAACTGTTCCCGTCTCCTACAACGCAGTCACGCGCGGGTCGAGCGGCACGCTTGGACTCACGGCCGCCTACAGTGGCAACGGTGCGATCAACGATGCCGGCTCGGTGTCGATCAGCGTCAACAACAGCTACGGCGTAGCCGTTGGGCCAGACCCTGGATCGCAGGTGATCACACCAGGGACGACGACGGCTCCAGTGATATTCACCGTTCAGAATACGGGCTCTACACAGATCACCTACTCGCTCTCCGGGACCTGCGGCACGATGTTCGGCACGAGCGGCTGCACGCCGCCACCATCTGTGACGGTGGGGCCCAATAACGCAACCGCCAATGTCGAGGTCGATGTCGATGTGGCGACCTACGGCTCGAGCTTCAGCGTCCGCCTAACGGCGACCGATCCGACGCACGGGCCGAGTGACATGGGGACCGTGAATGTTTCTACTGGAACGTACACCGTCCGAGTGACTCCACACCCCGGCGACCTTCAAACGCAAGCCGAGGCGAACACCAATGGAAACACGTTCAACTTCAACGTCTATAATGCCGGCACTCTGCCTGCGATTTACTCGCTGAGCACCAGTTGCTCGACGAGCATTCTCAATGGCGGAGCCGGACTGGATGGATGCTCGGGCCCGTCGACGGTATCGCTTGGCGTCGGCGCGTCGCAGTTGATAACGGTCACGTACAACTCACATCAGCCACGGGACTCGGGGAAGGTACGACTTTCGGCATCGGCTCCAAGCACGTTCGACCAGGGTGAACTGGCGGTCGTCATCCTCGACCGCGCGGTCGCCGTTACGCCGAAGGACAGCAATGTGACGGTCGATCCGGGCGCGAACAGCCAGCTGTTCAGGATCGTCAACAACGGAAACATCTTCACGACCTATACGCTGACGGCGCCTCCCTGCGGTGGAGCGATGACCGGCTGCAGCGTGTCGCCGACGTCGATCGGGCTTGCCGCGGGTGCATCAGGTACTGCGACAGTAAGCTACACGGCGCCGACCGCGGGATCGACGGGAAGTGCGTCGTTAAGAGCGACCTATGGCTCCTTTACCGACCTCGGCTCGATCAACGTCACGGCCAGGCTCTACGCCGTGGCCGTGACGCCCGACGGGGCCGCCGAACGACGCGAGCCGGGTCTCACCGCTTCAACGAAGGTGTTCACGATTCAGAACACCGGCAATCAGACTGACTCGTACAACCTGAGCGTGAATTGCACAGGAACGCTGACCGGATGCACGATCAGTCGCAATCCGCTCACGTCGCGTCCGGCCGGCAGCTCGGATACGGTGACGGTGCGCTTCAATACCGGAGCCGCCGGCACCACCGGAACTGCTACGCTTACCGCGACGAGCCAGGCGAAGCCCACGGTATCGGATCCCGGATCGCTCAACGTCACAGTGAACTCGTATACGGTCGCCGTCACGCCCAAGGGAACGACTGTCAACGTGGACGCTGGCGCCGACACCACGCAGGCGTTCAGGGTGAAAAACATGGGGAATGCGAGCGCAGTGTATTCGCTCGTCCCCAACTGTACTGGCGCGACCGCCGGCTGTACGGCGCCGAGCAGTGTGACGGTGGCCGCCGGCGATTCGGCGACGGTGAATGTGACCTATCATCGCACGACGCCTGGCAGCAGCGGGACGATCCAGCTGACGGCGTCATACGGCTCGGGCGCGGCGTTCACCTCGGACGCTGGGACCGTCACGATCTCCGTCAGCTCGTACACCGTGGCGGTGACGCCCGACAATCTCGCGATCTCGGTCGCTTCTGGCGCGAACAGCCAGCTGTTCAAGGTTCAGAACACGGGCAATCGCCTAACGACGTACAACCTTACGCGGTCGTGTACCGGTGCGGCGACGAGTTGCTCCGTATCGCCGACATCGATCCAGCTTGCCGCCGGTGACTCTGCGAACGGAACCGTGAGCTACTCGCTGCCGAGCGGCGGCTCGACGGGCACGGTGACACTCACGGCGACGTATACCGGCAACTCGGCGATCAACGACGCGGGCTCGATCATTCCCACGGCATACCTCGTGGCCGCGGCGCAGATCGCGTTGCCGGACCCCAAAGCGCGCGCCGTGATCGAACGAGACCTCTGCCTAACGGCAAGTGCGGGCAAGGGGGCGGCGTACGAGTGCGGCGACCTTCGGCTCGCGCACGCCCTGCCGACGACACGCACATTCAATCGCCCCCACGCGCCCACGCTGCTCTACAACAGCCAGCACGCAAAGCCGTACGCGTTGGTCGCCGTCGACGTCACCGTGCCGTCGAGCGCGTCGACCCCGAATCAGATCCTCGGCACGCTGACGCGAGTCGGCAATGGGACGGCGGATGCGACGGCGACGTGGGCGGGCAATAATTGGACGCCCGGTGCGACGCGCCGCGTCGTGCTCGGGTTCGATGCGTCCGCTTTGTCGACGGGCATTTATCCGTACACGGTCACGATCACGACCGTCTATGGGACGCAGCGTCAGGACGCAACAGCTAGCGGGAACCTGGTGATCGTCAATCGCAAGTCCAGTCCCTTCGGGTCCGGCTGGTGGCTCGCCGGTTATGAAACGCTGTATCCGGTAAGCGGCGGTGGATTCCTGTGGGTGGGCGGCGATGGCAGCACGCGGCGCTATGATCCCGTGAGTGGGCAGACGGGTGTGTGGGCGGCGGAGAGCGTCGACCGGCCAGACACTCTGAAACAGGAGACCGGCTACACCGGGAGCTCGGCGTACGTGCGCTACCTGCCGCATGGCGTCCGTGTCCAGTTCGATCTCTTCGGTCGCCACATTGCAACCGTCGATCGATTGCACCACGTGACGGTATTCGATCACGCCGATCCGGAGGGGAGCGTCACCGATACGCTGCGCGTGATTCATCTCGCCGTGCCTAACGGCGCCGGAGATCGGTCGTACGTGTTCAACTACGTGAGTGGGCTGCTGCAGACGGTCGCCGCGCCGCCCGTCGACAACCAGGCACGGACGACGACGCTCACCGACAGCGCAGGCGTCGTGACGGTCATCCAGGACCCGGATCTCCACACCGTTCGGTTCGGATACGCGACCGGTCAACTGGACAGCCGCACCGAT
>DATEHJ010000623.1:0-3909 GCA_035279645.1 Gemmatimonadaceae bacterium | reverse complement strand
GCTTCCACGAGGCCGGTGAGCCACTCGATGGCGCCATCACGTTCACGTTGCACGCGTTCCTGCGTTCCATTGGGCGTCAGGTCGACGGACGTACGTACGAGCAACTGCGCGGAGCGCTCGTGCGTCTGGAGCGTACGATGCTCGAGTCCGCGGGCAGCTATTACAGCTTTTCCGCGGGAAAGGCGATCGAAGCGCGCTTCTCCATCTTGAGCTCGGTTGTTATCGAGCGGCGTCGAGTGGCAGATCGCGATCAACTCGCGTTGTTCGAGAGTGGTCCGAACGGCGAGCCCGGCGTCGCGCGCGTCGTGATCTCACCGCAGATCCGTGAGAATTTGGCGGGGCGTTTTACGTCTTCTTTGTCAGTGACTCGCTACTTGGACTTGGGATCGCCGGTCGCTCGTCGGCTGTACCGTCTGCTCGAGGTCGCGCGTGCGGAAGACGTACTCACTTGGCGCGTTTCTTTAGACCGTTTGAAGGAGCTCTTACCACTCGTGCAGCGATATCCGTCCCATCTACAACGGGTGCTGCAACCGGCCCATGAAATGCTAGAATCGGCAGGGGTGGTACGGAGCGCGTCCGTTCGGCAACAGCAGCGCGAGTGGTTCGTGGATTACGTCTTGGCCGCGCGAGGCGTCTGAATCAATGGAGGACGGGTAAGAACCGGCATCCTCGCGGCGGGTATCACGATCATGGCCACGAAGCTCGAGCGTACAATTCGGCGAGAGATTCTCATTGATGGTGAGGCGTATACCGTTGCCATCTCGCCTGATGGGTTGCGTTTGACGAAGAAGCGATTTCGCTCCGGCGTCGAAATGTCGTGGAAGGCTATTTGGACAGAGGGCGACCGCAGGGACGAGCCGCCCGTCGAATGAGTGCAGCTCACCTCGCTCATTTACGTCCCTTATAATTCTTCGTCCCCCAAGACGGGCTCATTGATGTCACGGATCAACCGTTCTCGAAAAATCGTTCTCGCCAGCATCTTTGCGCTCCCGCTCTTCGCCGGCGGATTCGTGCTGCAGTCACGCGTCGTGCGCGGCGGCCAGGCACTGCTCGATCAAGTTCTCCAGCTCGTGAACGAGCGCTACGTCGACACGCTCGACGCAGGCCAGCTCTACGAGAAGGCAGCAAGGGGCTTGGTGAAGGAGCTCAACGATCCTTACAGCGAGCTGCTTGCTCCGAAGGAGCTCAAGGCGTTTACCACTAATACCGGCGGCCGCTATGGCGGCATCGGTATGCAGATCGAGCCGCAGCAGGGTCAGATCGTGATCAGCAAGGTTTTCCCGAACACTCCGGCTGAGGCAGCAGGTGTTCGCGAAGGCGACCGCATCGTCCAGATCGACACCATCCATGTCGTCAACTGGACGACGCAACAGGCGCAGGATCAGTTGATCGGCACACCGGGCACGAAGGTTATGGTCAAGTTCGCACGGCCCGGCGTCACGGCACCGATCGAAGTCCATTTCACGCGCGCCGTGATCCATGTGCCCGCCGTTCGTTATGCGATTTCGTTCGGCGCGAACGGCGACAAGGTGGGATACATCCCGCTCGATCGATTCAACGAAACGGCCGCGCAGGAAGTTCAGGATGCCGTGCGCTCGCTACAGAAGCAGAACGTGCGCGGTATCGTCCTCGACTTCCGTGGCAATCCGGGCGGCATTCTCGATCAGAGTCTCGCCATCAGCAACCTGTTCTTGAAGGACGGTCAAGAGATCGCGTCGATTCGTGCGCGCAATGGTGAGACGCAGCCGTATGTCGCGCATGGGATGCCGGCTCTTCCCACGACTCCGCTCGTCGTTCTCACCGACGAATACACGGCGTCGGCTTCCGAAATCGTCGCCGGGGCGCTGCAGGATCACGACCGCGCATTGATCATCGGCCAGACGAGCTTCGGTAAGGGGCTCGTGCAATCCGTGTTCAACCTCGATGGCGGCTACGCGCTAAAGCTGACGACGGCGAAGTGGTACACGCCGAGTGGTCGCTCCATTCAGAAGGAGCGCAAGTTCGAGAACGGCCACTTCGTCGAGCAGGCACCCGATACGACCGCCGAGACGGAAAGCGTGAAGAAGAATCGCCCGTCGTACAAGTCCGATGCGGGGCGTCTTGTCTATGGCGGCGGTGGCATCGCCCCGGACATCATCGTGGCTGATGACACACTCACGTCCGCCGAGCAGCGCCTCGCGAAATCGCTCGCCGTGAAGCAGCAGGACTTCTATACGACGTACTACGATTACTCGCTCGAGCTCTCGAAGAGTGCCGGCAAGGACTTCACCGTGCAGCCTCAGTGGCGCAATGACCTGCTGCGCCGTTTGCAAGCGAAGGGTGTGACGGTCGATCAAAAGGATTGGGACGCGTCGGCGCGATACGTCGATCGCCTGTTGGAGCAACGTGTGGCGCGCTTCGCCTTCGGCGATTCCGCCGCGAAGCGTCGCGATCTCGCGTATGACGCGCCGCTCCGCAAAGCGATCGATCTGCTCGACAAGGGCACGACGCAGAAGGAATTGTTCTCTCTTGCCTCCACGGAGGCGGCACACGTCTCCGCGCCGACAAAGCGGCAATAGCCGGGCGCATATTCTAGATTCGGGGGATGCCATCTCGCCTCCCTCGAACAAAATCGAACACAGTGATGGCCGTCGCCCTCTTGGGGGCGACGGCCATTTCGTTGCTCGCCTTTGCGAAACCCAGCGAGCCGCATCTGAGCAATATTCGACAGCTCACCTTCGGCGGACAGAATGCCGAAGCGTATTTCAGCCACGACGGCAAGCGCATCATCTTCCAGTCGACGCGAGATGGGCGCAGCTGCGATCAGCAGTACGTCATGAACCTCGACGGATCGAACGTCCGGCGCATCTCGACCGGCGTGGGCAAAACGACCTGCGGGTATTTCTTCGCCGGCGATCAACGCATTTTCTTCGCCTCGACCCACGCGGTCGACACGGCGTGCCCACCGCGCCCCGATCCGTCGAAGGGATACGTCTGGCGACTCGACCCGTACGACATCTACACGGCACACCCGGACGGATCGAACCTGAAGCGCCTGACGAGTAATGGCGTGTACACAGCCGAGGGAACCCTTTCTCCCGACGGAAAAACCATCGTGTTCACGTCGCTCAAGGACGGTGATTTGGATATCTATACGATGGCCACGGACGGTTCGAACGTTCGTCGCCTAACCACGACGCCAGGCTACGACGGCGGTGCGTTTTTCTCGCCCGACGGAAAGCACATCGTCTATCGCGCATGGCATCCGAGCGACACCGCGCTCACGAACTACCGCGAGCTCTTGAGCCAGCGTCTCGTTCGCCCGAACCGGATGGAAATCTGGATTATGGACGCGGACGGATCGAATCAGCACCAGATCACGAACCTCGGTGGCGCTAACTTCGCGCCGTACTACACGCCTGACGGCAAGCGCATCATTTTTTCTTCGAACTACAAGAATCCGCACAGCCGCAACTTCGATTTGTATTTGATCAACGTGGACGGGACGGGGCTCGAGCAGGTGACGGACCATCCCGAGTTCGACGGCTTCCCGATGTTCAGCCCGGACGGCAAACAGCTGATCTGGGCCGCCAACCGGAACAGCGGGTCGCTGGACGAGCTGAACATCTACATCGCCGACTGGCGTCCCTGACGCCGCCGCGCGCTCGTTAGGTTGCCGGAGCTCGCTCGGTCAGTTGGGCCGTGCGCGTCTCTCCATGACGAAGGAGCCAGAGCTTCGTCGGATCGAGGGCCGCGTCACGCCAGAGTCGCGCCGTCCATTCCGGCGGCTCCAACATCGATTCGTCGGTGAGCCGGAATGTTCCCCAGTGGATTGGAAGAAGTATCGGCGTCTCCGCCTTCGAGTCAGTGAGGTCCCGGTACGCATGGAGCGCGTCTGGTGGGTTCATATGCACGGTGCGCATGAACCAG
>DATEHJ010000622.1:0-2730 GCA_035279645.1 Gemmatimonadaceae bacterium | reverse complement strand
TGGGGTCGGCGGCGATCGCCGTCCGCCAAGCATGGTCTCGTTCGCGGGCGTCTTCTGACATGCGCAGAAGATTGGCCTTCTTGTCCAGCGCGTGATCCACGCCGAGATACGGGCATGAAGCGATTTGCATCGTATGGCTGTCGACGGTCCACGCACCGCTCCGCTCGGCCGGCTCCTCGGCGAGGAGCACGAGCACGCGCTCATCGGGTGGGAGAGGGAAGTCGCGTCCACCAACGCGCACGAGCCGGCGAGACTCGCTGAAGAGCACCTCGTGTGGCCCTCCGGCGCCGGCGGCGCTGCTCCACCCCTGCGGAAGCTGGACGTCCGCGACGGGCATCCGCTTGGGAGTCGCGAAGAAATCAACGAGCATTTCGCGGAGACTCTGGCGAAAGCGCTGCTTCCCACCGGACTTCCGCTCGTTGAGTACTCGCTGAACGACGATGGCGGAAAACTTCGTCAGCCCCGATCCACTCGCGAAGAAAACGGTAACTTGATTGCGGCCATCCATGGTTGAGAGAACGCCCATCGTCAACCACCGATGACGAAAGGCTTCTTGGACGTCGCCGGCTCGGTCACCGAGTCGAAGATGCGCACCGTGCTCCAGAACGACCCGCATTCTTTGCGAAAGCGGTCGTGCAGCGGGTGATCCTGATATGCATCGTGCGCCGCCTGGTCGGCGAAGATGAGCACCAGCGCGCGACTGTAGCCGCGCTCCACCACTGGGCGATCCGCCGGCGCGGGGACGCCGATGTAGCCGTTGCGAACGCCCTCGATGCGGCAGAGGGATTCCAGACCTTCCGCGTACTGCTCGAGCTGCGCGGCGGTCAGGTCCTTGCGGAGCCAGAAGTAGACGGCGTGGACGAACATGGCGTCGTTAGGTCGACCTCGAGTGCTGCGCGAACAACCGAGCGATCTTTGGATCACCCGAGTTCGCCGCGTGGGTAGCGAGCGGTTTTCCCTCGCGGTCGACGGCGTCGACGACCCACGGATGCCGCGTCACGAGCCGCTCCGCCCAGTCCGCGTCCCCGCGCCGAATGGCGAAGAGCACATCCTCGATCTCGATTGCGAGCAGCGCTCCGCGCTCCCGAAGATAATGGATTGCCCATCCCGCTGGCGTTGCGCTATATGACGTGTCGCGGGCGTTGATCTCGGCGCCCGCATCAAGCAACAGCTCGGCGATGGCGCGACGGCCGAAGAACGCGGCGCAATGGAGCGCCGTTGCGCCATCCTCATCGCGCGCGTGAAGGAGTGCCGGATTGGCAGCAATCATTGCCCGCACCGCATCCTCGTCGCCGCGCTCGATCGCTCGCAGGAGCGGTGTCAGGTCATCCATGTCACAATCGTTAGGCCAGCGCGGCCGCGAATCGCTTGTCTCGCTTGCGCGATGCTTTCAGCCTCGGTGATACACCCCTTACGTCGGGGATGTCCGGCGAAGCGCCGTGCCGCACGAGCCATCTGAGCAAACGTGGATCGAACTCCTTTTCGACACCGAAGTGCAGCGCCGTCCTTCCCTTGCGATCCTGATAGTTCACATCGGCGCCGTGCAGCGCGAGGAACTTCGCCGCCCTGAATCTCCTCCAGCACCAGGAAGCGAGAAAGGGAGTCACACCCACCACGACGTCGACCTCGGCGCCGGCGTCGATGAGCAAATCCAGATTCTTGACGTCGTCCCACCACCCGGCAGCGAAGAGCCCGCCACCGGGCGCCGCGCTCGGCGTGGCGCCACGCTCGATCAAGAGCTTCACGAGTGTCGGGTTCCTCGCACGCGCGACGGCGAAGAAGAGGGCGGTGCACGCATCCTTCCCGGCGGGCAGATCGATGTCGAAGCCGCGGTCGACGAGGAATGACACGAGACGCGCCTGCGTCACGTTGGAGACACCGCGCGCTTCGGGAGACGCGGAACAGGCGAGGTGGAGCAGGTTGCGGCTGTCGCGATCGGTCACCGCGAGGAGCGACGGCTCGGCGGCCACAATCGTCTTCGTTGCGGCCAGGTCCACATGCTTAACGGCTTCCATGATTGTGGCTTTGGACACGGCCTCGACTCACTCAGATGATCGCCGGCGGTTCTTGGGACGCCGCCGCCGTGCGCGGGCGCCCTCGATCGCGCGTTCCGCCCACCGTCGGAGCATCTCCGGTTCCTCGAGAATCTCTTCTGGAAGCTGGTAGTAGCTCATCACCGGCCCATGCTCGTCGAACGGTCGAAAGGGTGCCATACCTAACGACTCGAATTCCACGCGGGTCGATTCGTCGGTACGAAAGTAGAGCGCGTCATTGGCGATGAGCGCGAAGAACACATCGCCGGCGTAGAGACCGACGCCGCCGAACATCGGCCGGGCGCGCACGGACGGCAGGGCGCGACTCAACTGTTCGACCACGAATGTGCGATAGCTACTTGAGACCGACATCCCGCTAAAAAACGAACAACCAGGCGTGACGGATCATACTGCTTCCTCCGTTGAGCTGGCCTGAGGTTCCGATTTGATGAATACCAGAGTTTGCTAGGGGCGCTGACGTTGTGCCAGATGCGGGGGACCAACCGGCTCATCGTCATGCCATCGCCCAGGTTACGTACTCGCGATCTCGCGCGTTTTCCGCATGACTGACTCGCAGCGAGCAAGCTCGATGACGCAACAACAAGCAACTGAAACAGGCATACCCGAGCACGCGCGTCTCGAGCGAGCGACGCTCGGTTTGCTCGCCGTGCTGCTGTTGATCACCGCATTCCATCTC
>DATEHJ010000621.1:0-2947 GCA_035279645.1 Gemmatimonadaceae bacterium | reverse complement strand
GCCGACAACATCCTTTGGCTGCGCTATCACGTCGTGAGTGCGGGGTCGCGGTAGCTCTCGCTGTCTTGTGGCGGCGCTCGGCGGTGTTACGTTGATGCTAACATCGGTCGGAGGCTCGAATGCGTCGAACGCTGCTCGCGGGAGCGCTCCTCACGCTCGCCAACGGTCTGATCGCGCAGGCGCCGCGGGGCAATACCGCGACCCTCGTTGGCCGGATTCTCGACGCCACGGATAGCGCCGGCGTCGCCAATGCCGGGATCCAGATCGTCGGTACCGATCTGGTCGCGAGGGCGGATGCCAAAGGGCATTTTCGCTTGCCCGGCATTCCCCTGGGGCAACACGAAATCGAGGCGCGGTTCTTCAGATATTCGCCTGTTAAGCAAACGCTAACCTTCGTCCTCGGCGACTCGTTACACCTCGACGTGTACCTTCAGCGAGTGCCGCAGCTACTCTCGGAGCTCATCGTGCACGGACACGCGTTCCGGGTGCCGCACGGATACGAGGCGGTCTATGAGCGCGGCGCGCGAGGCTGGGGGACTTTCATTACGCGCGAGCAGATCGACTCCGTCGGCCCCAAAGACGTGAAGACGATGTTCGAGGGGATCAAGGGCGTCCTTGTCGGTCAGGACGGCGTCTACTTCAACAGGTGCCAGGGGAATCCGCTGCTCTGGGAGGAGCATGCGGAGGTGTGGGTAGACGGTCACCGCATTACGAACTTCGAGACCTCCAGGGACCCGCGGGATCCGCTGGGGATGAATTCCTTCTTGGAAACACTCCCTCCAAGCGAGGTACAAGCGATCGAGGTGTACACAAGCTCAGTGAGCATTCCGGCTGAATTCACTTCCGGCGGAAGCCCGTGCGCACTGATCGCCGTGTGGCGAAAGCACGGACCCTAACGAGGAGGGCCGCTCAGTCCGTTGCCGACCGAGCCCTGACCATCTGTGCTGCATCACTGTGCTGGCGCCCTGCAGGGAAAATCTCGAGATCCCTGGAAGCACCTACTTGTCGACGTGCATGACGGCCATCATCCCCGCGCCAAGGTGCTCGGCGATGTGGCAGTGCAACATCCAGTCGCCGGGATTGGATGCGTCGATGAGGAGGTCGACCGTGGAACCCACCGGGATCAGCGCGGTGTCCTTCCACACCTGATTGCGTGTCGGGATTCCGTCTCTCGCGATGACGAGCATCCGCTGGCCGTGCAGGTGAATCGGATGCTGCATCGGATGAAATGACTTCGGGTCGTTGAATATCCGCAGCTTGACGACCGATCCGCGCGCGACGTGCCAGTCGATGTCCATGTTCTCCTTGCCCGTCGCGTCGTCGTGCAGGATCCATCGCACCTGCTTGCTCGTCGACAGCCAGTTCATGTCCGGCATTCCGTCGATCCATTCCACCGGCGCGTAGTACGCCGTGTCGATCGTCATGAACTGCACGGTGGCGAGTGGCAGACCAGCCGTCTGCACCGTGAGCGTGAGCTGCTTGTCCGGCGCCTTGTCGAAGTACTGCCGGTAGCGGTCGATCTCGCTCGTGACGGCTTTGTTCGCGCGCAGTGTCGCGAAGGCACGCTGGTAATCGGGCTTCGCCGGTGTCGCGTCGACAGTCACGAAGCCTAACGTGTCGACCTCGACCTCGAACTCGCCCTTGTAGTGGTTGATCGCCTGGATCGCGTTCACGATTGGGTAGCGGCCGGGGCGCGCGAAGCGCACGTCGACCACATATCGCTCCGCGGGCGCGAGCACGATGCTGGGGACGAGCTCCTCGCGCTCGAAACGGCTCTCGTCGGACGCGACCACTTTGATCGACCCACGGCCGAACGAGAGGTTGTACGTCCGCGAGCTCGCCGCGTTGGTGAGGTAGAGTCGGGTGACTTCCCCCTTGCGCACGCGGAGCGCATAGGCCGGGTCGCCGTTCACGAGCAGCACATTGCCGACGCGACCCATGAGGGCGAAATCGGGGCCCTCGGCGCCGAACGAGACCAGCGTGTCGCCATTGATGAGCAAATCATCGAGCATCATGACGTGCTCGCTGTTCGCGGGGGCATAGTAGTCCGCGAGCGGCGAGTCGACGATCATGTTGCCGAACAGGCCCATCGCCTGTTCGACGTCCTCGCGTACGTGCGGGTGATACCAGTAGAGGCCCGCGTCCGGAAAATGGACACTGTAGACGAAGCTCCCGCCGGCCGCCACCGGCTCCTGCGTCACCCCCACGGCACCGTCGCTTCGATTGTCGAGCCGCACGCCATGCCAGTGGACGGCGCTCGGCAAGTCGATGCGATTGTGAAAGCGGACGATGATCGTCGCATTCTGCGCGACGCGGATGAGCGGACCGGGCACCTCGCCGTTGAACGCGTACATCGCGAAGTCGTGTCCCTTGATCGTGTGCCTAACGAGCCCCGCCGAGAGGTCGAGGGTGTCGCCATTCCCGAGACGCACTACCCGCGTCGGCTTGGCTGCCGGCAGCCGCGCCGGATCGACGCCGGCGCCGGGGAGAAACCTGCTGCCCGGCGGCACGAGCCCGACCAAACCGGGAATCATCGGCATCCCTTTGGGCATCGGGATCGGCATGCCCGCTGAATCGTGCTTCATCCCCGCCATGTGGTCCATCCCGGCCATCGGATCGCGCGGCTTCTGCTGCGCCAAGCCGATCTGGAACGGAATGCCTAACGCGAGGAGAGCGAGGCCGAGGCGCGCGCTCACCCCGTGATCCCTCGGAACATCGGATGGTTCAGGAACGATTGCAGCCAGCCACTGGGCGACGTGCCGTGGAGCACCGTCGGCCCCGCGTGCGCGCTCGGCGCCGAGTCCGACTCGGCGGTGATCACGAGCAGGAACTTGTTGAGCGCCACGTGACCAACGGTCGTCGTCCCGTTTGTGATGGTACCAAGCCGGTCCCACCGCTGGAGGTCCGGCGTCGTCGCCCACGCGACATACGATCTGAACGCGCCCAG
>DATEHJ010000620.1:0-6712 GCA_035279645.1 Gemmatimonadaceae bacterium | reverse complement strand
TCCGCGATCTCACCGCGTCGGGCTTCTACTCGACGCAGATGGGCTGGCAGGATGTGCAGTACAAGGGCAACGTCGCGCTGCCGGCATGGAATGGGTGTCCGCCAGAAGCGTTGGCGAAGCTAGGCGTGTCGTATTGACCATTTCCGGGCGCCGGTGGCATCGCGGTAATTCGGGCAGGGATCACGGATCGGTCGAATAATTCGTGATTTTCTGCCTGAGCAATCGAGATCCCAACGTCGGGAAGTGCAGATCCCTCGTCGCTTCGCTCCTCGGGATGACAATCCAATGCCCTCCTCACAATCGTTAGGCGTCGGCTTCATCGGTTCTGGCTTCAACGCCAAGTTCCACATGCTCGGCTGGACCGGTGTCCGCGATGGCGACGTGCGGGGCGTCTGGAGTCCAAACAAGAAGAACGCCGCCGCCGCGGCGACGTACGCGAAAGAGCTCGACGTCGGCGACTGCAAGCCGCACAAGACCATCACCGACATGGTCGCCGACCCGAATATCGAGGCGATCTGGCTCACCGGTCCGAACCACACGCGCGTCGAGAACGTCGAGGAAATCGTCAACGCGGTGAAGAGTGGAAAGGGCGGCCTGAAGGGTATCGCCTGCGAGAAGCCACTCGCGCGGAACGTCGCCGAGGCGAAGCAGGTGCGCGACCTCGTCAAGAGCATCGGACTCACGACCGGATATCTCGAGAATCAGGCTTTCGCACCGCACGTCGAGCGCGGACGCGCGTTGCTCTGGGCGCGTGGCGCCGCAACGACGGGCCGGCCCTACCTGGCGCGCGCCGCCGAAGAGCATAGCGGCCCGCACATGCCCTGGTTCTGGCAGGGGAAGTTGCAAGGCGGCGGCGTGCTGAATGACATGATGTGTCACTCGGCGCTGGTCGTTAGGCATCTCCTTACCAAACCCGGCGAACCCCTCTCCACGGTCAAGCCGGTGCGCGTCACCGGACACATCGCGAGTCTCAAGTGGTCGCGTCCGCACTACGCGGCGCAACTCAAAAAGCGGATGGGGAACGACGTCGATTACACCAAAGCGCCCTCCGAAGACTTCGCGAACGTCGTGATCGAGTTTCAGACAACCGATGGCACAGTCGTGTTAGGCGAGGCGTCCACCTCGTGGAGCTTCGTCGGCGCGGGCTTGCGGCTCTCCGCCGAGCTGCTCGGCCCGGAGTACTCGATGCAGTGGAACTCCCTCGACAGCGGGCTCAATCTCTTTTTCAGCCGCGAGGTGAAAGGGAAGGCGGGCGAGGATCTGGTGGAGAAGCAGAACGCGGAGATGGGCCTCATGCCCGTCGTGCCGAGCGAGGCGGTCGCCTACGGATACGAGGCCGAGGACCGCCATTTCTGCCGCGTCTTCCAGGGCAAAGAGGAGCCGCGTCTCACCTTCGACGACGGGGTCGAGGTTGTGAAGATGCTCATGACGGCGTATCACAGCGCCGAGCAGGGGAAGACGCTGTCGTTCCCACCGAAGGGGATCGATCAGTTCGTGCCGGCGGTGGCGAAAGGGGAGTGGAAAGGACGTTAAACCGTGCACAGCTTGGTCTAGAGTTTCCAACCCTCCCGATATTCGGGCTTGATTAAGTCTTCCGGAACAGTTGATCCAAATGCACCGGTGGCAGGATTGACATCGACGCGCCCGAGCTTGAGCGCGAGGTTGCCTAACAAGACCATCTCGGTCAGCGGCGCCGCGTGGCCCGGGAAGTTCGAGCCCGGCTGCGTGCCGGCGCGAATGGCGTCCGCCCACTCCTGATAGACGCTCTTCACGCGCGGGTACTTCACCGCCGGCGGGCTCGCGATCAACTCGTTATGCTTCTTCTCGTCGGAGAGGTGCGGGTTCTCGCCGTAGGTGCCCGCGACCATCGTCCCCTTATCGCCGATCCAGAGCTGACCGCTCGAGTCGAAGGGCCATGGGCGGTCATACGTCCAATCGTGCGGCTTGGGCGGGACGATGCTGCCGTCGCGCCAGATCACGGTTATCGGTCCGCGACCGGCAGCGGCCGGGAACTCGTAGGTGATCCGCGACGCCTTCGGCGCCGTCTCGGCGAATTGCTGCGACGTCTCGGCGGTGACGCGGGTTGGGTAGCGGAGCTGTAGCGTCCAGAAGCAGGCGTCCATGATGTGGCAGGCCATGTCGCCTAACGCACCCGTCCCGAAATCCCAGTAGCCGCGCCAATTGAAAGGCGCGTAGCCCGGATGATAGGGCCGCGTCGCCGCGGGGCCGAGCCAGAGCTCCCAGTCGAGCGTCGACGGGACGTGATGCATATCCGTCGGACGAACGATCCCTTGTGGCCAGATCGGCCGGTTGGTCCAGAGCTCGACGGTGTGGACGTTGCCGATGACGCCGGCCTCGATCCACTCGCGGAGCTGGCGCGTGCCCTCACCGGCGTGTCCCTGATTCCCCATCTGTGTGGCCTGCTTCGGGCGGCGCGCGGCCTCGGCGGCGAGCTGACGCGCTTCCCAGATCGTGCGGGTCAGTGGCTTCTGGGTGTAGACGTGCTTCCCCGCCTTGAGCGCCGCCATCGCCGCCATCGCGTGCGAATGGTCGGGCGTCGTCACCGTCACCGCGTCGATGTTACGAGCTTCTTTATCGAGCAGCTCGCGGTAATCCTTGTACCGCTTCGCCTTGGGGAAGGCGTTGAAGCTGTCGGCGGCGTTCTTCTGATCGACGTCGCAAAGGGCGTAGATGGTTTCGATCCCGCCCATGCCGCGGACGTCCGTCGCCCCCATCCCGCCGACGCCGATGCAGGCGACGCTGAGCTTGTCGCTCGGGGCGACATGGCGACGTCCAAGCACGTGCGAGGGGACGATAGTGAAGGCGGCTGTCGTCGATGCGACGTCGCCGACGAAGGTGCGGCGGGTTATCGGATCGTCGTTAGGCATCGGGGCTCCGGGCAGGTGAGGGAATGCGTAGAGTTATGTATGAAATGGCCGGGGCGCAATGCATCGCCTCAGCCACGGCTGCCCAGCCGAAGGGGACTCGAGCCGAGTATCGAGTGGGCTCTCCCCCCACTCGCCGCGGTGTCCCCGTGCCGGAGCAAAAAAACGATGCGTCGTGTCCAGCCGAGGTCCATTTCCACGATCGTATGAGTTGCGTCGCGCGACGTCTTCCAGCGTCTGGGCGACGGTCTCTCTCCGAGCAGCGAGGTGGCGGCAGCGATCACATGGTCTGATGGGTCTCCCGTGGCTGTTAGGCGATCACACGTCGTGCAATGATCGCCGTGGGCCACGAAGTCTCTCACGCACACCGGTCGGCCGCACGACGAGCAGGACCGAAGGTGCTGTCGGCACGTCGTTCGATCGCAGACGGGACACGGGAACGTAGCACCGATCCGGTGCGCGCCCATGTCGACGTGGCACCTGGCCACGTGCGCCTTGCAGGCATACGCGTCGACTTCACCGCGCAGCTTGAGCACGTGCTCATCGCAATACCGCTGTCCGTCCTCGACGCAGACTTGCGAGTGGCGACCGCACGCCCGGCGGCCGCAGGTCGTGCAGGGCCATACCTCGTCGCTGGCGAGGATGGCACCGGGCTCGAACGAGCACTCGGCCTGATGCGCGGTGCACACGAGGCGGCGCGACCCATCGCTGCGGCGCATGTGCTTCGAACAATGGATTCGGTGGTCGACCGCGCACGCCGCGCGGTGCGTTTCGCAGACGTAACCCTGACAGTCGCTGCAGCGCTCCACCTCGTCGCGGCCGACGGGCTCGCTGGTACCGCCTTCACAGAGGCAGCGGCAATCACCGCACAGACGGCGCTCGCCGCGCGGCGCTGACGCGTGCGTCATCTGCGCGTGCGCGTCGCACACGGCGCGGCCACAGATTGCGCATGGCTTGCTGCACGCGGTGCACGCCGGGTGACCGCCTTCGGCGCAGAGAGATTCGTGATCGATGCAGTACTGTTCGCGACACGACGGGCAGGTTCGGGCGTGTTCGGCGCATGCCGGCCGTCCATCGACACGACATGCACCGATGCCGTGGTCGCGACAGAATGCTTCGGTGCAGACACCGCAGGTGCTGGCGCAGGCGTCGCAGGCGAGATGGCCAGCTTTGCACAGCGACAGTGCCTGCGGTTCTGCATTGCCACAACTCGGGCAAGCGACGTCCCATGTACCGGAGCCGTTGAGCCAGCGCGCCGCGACGAGCATGCCGCCCGTCCGATCCTGCCTAACGGGAGAGATGTCCCACTCCGCGCGCTGGACGAGGAGCTGCCATTCGGTGAGCTGTACCGGATGGACGACGACGCGCACCTGATGCCGGCGCTCCTCTTCAGCGCGGCGCCGCGCGTGCTCGGCTTCATAGGCGCGTCGTGTAGCGACATCGGGAACGTCGGAGGCGCGTCCACCGAGTCCGTCGAGCAACGAATTGTAGTAGCGGTCGATTCGCTCCAGCTCGAACTGGAGCGCGCGCCGAGCGTCGTCGCGTAGGCGGCTGACTCTCGGCTCGAAGCTCGCACGCAAATCCGTCAGGGCGAGCGACACAAGATCGGCCGTCGTGCGAGTGGCCGGCACTGCTACGGTATCGGCGTCGTTGCTGGCGACGTGCTGGTCTCCCGGTGCGAGACTCGTCGCGGCGACGCATCGCGCGGCGACGACGGCTGGAACGATCACGCCCGTGGTCGCGTCGATGTGACCGCTCTCGATGAGATGTTCCTCAACAGCGCCTCCGGCCCGCACGACGACCTTCGCGAGGAGTCGAACGACGCGGTGGCGCGCGAGGGCTACTCGCGGCGCCGCGGCACTGCCGTTGGTGAGCGGTACTCGCAACTCGACCTCATCGGCCGTTGGCTCGTGCTCCGGCGCAACGAATCCATGCGAGACACGACTGCCACGGGCACGAATGGCGGCGATGAGCTGTTCGACGAAAGCGCTGCCGACGACCGCAATCTCTGCCTCGGGGTCGCGCTCCAACGCGTCGAGCGTGAATGCAATCCTGACGCGTGCTCGGTTGCGAAAGGCGGAGCGATCTTCCTCGGGCACGTGGAGCTCGAGAATGCCATCGTCGACCTGTTCGAGCGGGGCGGCTGCCGCCGCGACATATCGCTCGAGGAGTGGTCGGATTCTGGCATCGGCGAGCGGCTCTCGCCGATCGGTCTCCAGAAAGCCGTCGGGTTCCGTCGAAAGGTGCGGCCGAAAGTGCGGCGCTCCCTGGCGCCGCGTGTCGCGTTCGCTCACCGCGACCTCGAGCTGACCGCTGCCGGCTCGGTAGCTGAGGCGAGCGGCGCCTCGAGGTCCGCTGAGAGATCGACGAGCGTCATCGGAAGGCGGTCGGCCTGGATGGTGAGTCGCACGCCACGGCCGGTCGCGGTGACGCCGGTAATGCACGTCAGTGGGCCGTAATCGGGATCGAGGCCCGCATCCTCCACGGGAGCGGTGTGCTCCAGCGCTTCCAAGATTTCACCGACGTGCAGCCCGATGTGAAGGCGCTTCGCCTCGACGCCGCGGGCGAGCTGGAGCTGATTCGTTCCATAGCCAAGCCTAACGCGCGCCGGGATCGTGAGATGCTGGAACTCGCGCTCGAGTCGCTGGGCATTGTCTTCGGTCGCGACCTCGGAATTGAGGCGTTCCTGTTCCAGTCCGGCTTCGCGGCTCGATACAATGTCGCTGCCGATGCGCTCCACGCGCTCGGCAAACACGACATCCGAGTCGGCGCTCAGCCACGCCTCGGCGAGACGGTCCTCGAGCTCATCGGCGCCACCGAAGTCGCCGAGAATGACATCGAGCTCACCCACGACGAGCTCGAACAGCTTGATCTTCTGATCGAGTAACTGGAGGATGTGGGCCTCGATCGTTCCCCGCGCCGCGAAGTTGATGATACGTGCTTCCCGCGTCTGGCCGATGCGATGGATTCGTCCGATCCGCTGCTCGACGACCATCGGATTCCAGGGCAGCTCGTAATTCACGAGCACATTACAGAACTGCAAATTGAGCCCTTCCGTTCCGGCGCGCGTTGCGACGAATACTCCGCGCGGCGCTGCCTTGAACGCTGCCAGTCGCTTCGCGCGCTCCGTCATCGAAAGACTGCCCGAGTACACAATGGGTGTTCGTCCCACCGCCCGAACACGCTCAGCGATGAGGTCGAGCGTCGCGAGATGCTCACTGAAGACGATCACACGATCATCGACGGCCGCAAGGATACCCTGGAGCGCTTCCAGCTTCGCGTGCGTCGTGATGCGTCGTGCGTCGGCGGCGAGATGGCGGGCGCGCACGCGATACGCTGGCCGCACAAGCTCACCGTCCGCGAGCCGACCGAGTGAATCGGCGAGGGCTGCCGCCGATGAGCAGAGCCGCTGGGAGAGCCGGATCAGCTCGAGTTGAAGAATGCCCTTTCCCGACCGCCGCTTCTTTCGCCTGCGATCGTCGGCGTCTTCCTCGTCGGTGATGGGGAGGAATCCGTCGCGATACAGCTGCCGGAGAAACCCGGCGGTCTCGAGATAGAGTGCGGCCTCCGCGCTCGTTAGGTCGATCGACGGATGCTCCGGCCGCCGTGGCGGCAGCTCCAGCGCCAGCGCGACGCTCGAGCGGCGCGTGCGCACCATGACCTGGGCTGTCAGTTCCTTGAGCGCCTCCGGATCGCGCGGTTTCCTTCGATCGCCGCTCTTCAGATGGAGACGCCGGAACTCCTGCCAGGTGCCGAGCTGACCAGGCCGCAAGAGAGTTACAAGATTGTAAAGTTCGCGGAGGTCGTTCTGAAGCGGAGTCGCGGTG
>DATEHJ010000619.1:0-14213 GCA_035279645.1 Gemmatimonadaceae bacterium | reverse complement strand
AGGATTTGGCGGCTGCCGTGCTTGCGCGCGATCTCGGCGCCGAGTTGCTGCTGATCCTCACCGACGTCGATGCGGTGTATGCGGACTGGGGCACGCCGCAGCAGCGGCCACTGCCGCGACTCACGGTTGAAGAAGCCGTGCAGATGGATCGCGACGGCGCCTTCGGCGAAGGCAGCATGGCGCCGAAGATTCGCGCCGCGGTGGACTTCGCGCGCCGCACCGGCGGCCGGGCGATCATCACGGCGCTGGAGAAGGGTCGGGAAGCGGTGCGAGGCAAAGCAGGAACGACAATCACGACAACAGCACTGGGTGCGGAGCACGTGTGAACATTCACGAATTCCAAGCGAAAGACATTTTGAGGCGGGCGGGCGTGCCGATTCCACCCGGCCGCGTCGCGAAAACGCCTGACGAGGCAGCGGGGATCGCGCGCGATTTCGGCGGCACCGTCGTCATCAAGGCACAGGTGCACGCCGGTGGACGCGGCAAGGCGGGCGGCGTGAAGCTGGCGAAGACGCCTGACGAGGCTCGAGCGATCGCGTCGAAGATCCTCGGTATGCAGATCAAGGGGCTCACGGTACACCAAGTGCTGGTGACGCCCGCCGCCGACATCGCCTCCGAGGCCTACGTCGGCATCATCGTCGACCGGGCCGCGAAGAAGCCGGTCTTCATGGTGAGTCCCGCGGGCGGTATCGACATCGAAGAGGTAGCCGCGTCGACGCCTGAGAAGATTCTCAAGTTGCCGGTTGATACGCGCTACGGTTTATTGCCCTTCCAGGCGACGGAGCTCGGGTTTTTTCTCTTCGATGATGTGAAGCGGGTTAGGGCTGCCGGCAGAATCATGCAGCAGCTCTACGCCGCCTTTATGCAAACCGGGTGTTCACTTGCGGAAATCAATCCGTTGGTCACAACCCCCGCCGGCGAGATTGTCGCACTCGATGCAAAGATGGTCATCGATGACAACGAGCTCGAGCGCCATCCGGACCTCGAGGCGTTGCGCGATCCGACGGCCGAGGCGCCGAGTGAAGTGCAAGCGCGCGACGCGAGCCTCACCTTCATCAAGCTCGACGGCAACGTCGGTTGTTGCGTGAACGGCGCTGGGCTCGCGATGGCGACGATGGATCTCGTGAAGTACTACGGCGGCGAGCCCGCGAACTTTCTCGACATCGGCGGTTCGTCGAATCCGGAGAAAGTCGTCAACGCACTCCGCATCATTACCTCAGATCCGAACGTGAAAGCGATCCTCTTTAATATCTTCGGGGGAATTACGCGAACTGATGACGTTGCGAATGGCATCGTCACCGCGACGAAGCAGAACCCGCTCAGGCTTCCGATCGTCATACGCCTAACGGGAACGAACGAGGAGATCGCGCTCAAGATTCTCAAGGAGAATGGCTTTTCGGCAATGACCGACATGGACGAAGCAGTGCAGCGCGCCGTTCAGCTCGCGAAGGGAGGGAAGGCCGCGTGAGCATCTTCATCGACAAGGATACGACGCTCGTCGTGCAAGGCATCACCGGCCGTGATGGCTCGTTTCACGCCAAGCAGATGGTCGAGTACGGCACCTGCGTCGTCGCCGGCGTTACACCAGGAAAAGGCGGCCAGCGATTTGAGAACGCGGTCCCGATTTTCAATACTGTCGAGCGCGCCGTCTATGAGACCGGGGCGAACACATCGGTCATCTACGTCCCACCGGTGTTTGCCGCCGACGCGATCATGGAAGCGGCGGACGCGGGCATCAAGCTCATCGTCGCGATCACGGAGGGCGTTCCAGTGCTCGACATGACGAGAGTGTATCCGTTTGTGAAGGAGCGGGGCGCGCGACTCATCGGCCCCAACTGCCCGGGCCTCATCACGCCGGGACGCTCGAAGGTGGGCATCATCCCGGGTCGTATCTGCACGCCGGGCAACATAGGCGTCGTGAGTCGCTCGGGGACGCTGACATATGAAGTGGTGTATCAGCTGACGCGCGCCGGACTCGGTCAGTCGACCTGCGTCGGCATCGGTGGCGATCCGATCAACGGCACCAACTTCATCGATTGTCTCGCCGCGTTCGAGGCGGATCCCGGAACGCACGCCGTCGCTATGATGGGAGAGATCGGCGGTACGGATGAGCAGGAGGCGGCGCGCTTCGTGAAGGAAAAGATGACGAAGCCGGTAGTCGGCTTCATCGCCGGGCAAACGGCGCCGCCCGGCCGGCGCATGGGCCACGCGGGCGCGATCATCTCGGGATCGTCGGGGACGGCGGCGGAGAAGATCGCGGCCTTCGAGCAGGCAGGCATGGGCGTCGCCAAGCGGCCGAAGGATTTCGTCGACCTGTTACGCGCCCGGATTGCTTAACGACTCGTCGTTGCCTCTCATGAAGCTGTGCGATTACGTCTCCGCTGATCGAGTCATCGTCCCGCTTGCCGCCGAGACGCTCGGCGACGCGACCGAGGCCCTCCTCGAGCGCGTCGAGTCGTCGGCGGCGGTGCGAGATGGCGCGACGCTTCGGCGACGCGTGACGGAGTCGCTCGCCGATGATCTCATCGTGGTTGGTGAGCGCGCGTTTTTACTGCACTTTCGAGCGGAAGCGGTCGGCGCCCTCTGCGTCGCCGTCGGCGTCGCGCCCCAGCCGATTGCGCGCGGCCTCGCGCCGAACGACGCGCGCGCTCGGATCATCGTGCTCGTCCTCGCGCCCCCTCGTGAGGCGGCGCGACACCTTCAACTCGTGCGCGCGTTCGCGCACTTGCTTTCGCAAACTGACACGTTCGACGCGATGGTCACGGCGCCGACCGCGCGCGCCCTCGCCGCGCTCGCCGCGCTCGCGGATCTCACGCTTCCCGAAGAGCTCACCGTGCGCGACCTCATGACCGAGAGTCCGCGCACGACGACGCCCGAGATGCCGCTGCCAGATGCCGCGCGCGAGATGCTTTCCTCGGGATTGAGCGCGCTTCCCGTCGTCGACGAGGACGGCGGTCTGCTCGGTCTTCTGAGCGAGCGCGAATTGATGCGGCACTTCATGTCGACCGCATTGATCACCGGCAGTTCGCGCTTCACTCCGCCGAGCGCGAATGGCATGCGCACGGTTCGGGATGTCATGACGCGCCAAGTGCTCTGTGTCGGACCGGAGCAATCGCTGGCCGACGTCGCGGCACTCATGACGAACAAGGACGTCGAGCGCGTGCCCGTCGTGCGCGGCGGACGCCTCGTTGGGTTTCTCACCCGCGGCGACATCGTCCGCAAACTCATTGCACCCTGATCTACCAATCCACCATGGCCGGCAACTTCACGCTCACGATCATCAAGCCCGATGCGTTCACCAGCGGCAAAGCGGGAAAAATCATCGCCCTTCTCGAGGAACAGGGATTCCGAATTCGCGCGGCGCGCGTGGTGCGTCTGAGCGACTCGGAGGCGAAAGAATTCTACGCCGTGCATCGCGAGCGCCCTTTCTACACGCCCCTCGTCACGTTCATGACCTCGGGCGCCTCGATGCCGATGATACTCGAAAAGCGCGACGCCGTCTCCGCGCTTCGCACCGCCATCGGCGCCACTGATCCGAAAGAGGCCGCGGAAGGGACGGTGCGGCAACTCTATGCTGAATCCAAGGAGCGAAACGCCATTCACGCCTCCGACAGCGACGAGAACGCCGAGCGCGAAGCTCGGTTCTTCTTCAGTGAGACGGAGCTGATTCGGGCGAGAGGCTAGGGACTAGAGGTTGGGGATTTTTCCCTAACCCCTAGCCCCTAAACTCCAGCCCCTCATTCACTTGTAAGTCGATTCACTCTCTGGTAGTTTTCTCGGCTATGCTGTCCTTTGACATTCCCTCCCTCGAGCACCACGGCGTCGCAGTTGACGCTATGCTCTCGCCGGATGATGCCATCTGGCAGGACGAGGACCCCAGACCTTCGGGACCGCTGCACGTCACGGGACGGCTTTCTACAGCCGGCGCCGGACGCTACTACTGGCATGGCAGCTTCGAAGGGGATGTCGTTATGCCTTGTCGCCGCTGCTTGTGCGAAGCGACTGGTCACGTCGCTGCAGAGGAGCACGTTATCTTCGTCGACGCGGATGATGAAGAGGCCGACAACCCTGACGTCTATCCCCTGGATCCACGAGCCGACGAAATCGACCTCAGACCGGTAGTCCGTGAGCAATGGCTCCTCGCGGTGCCGGGATTTCTTCTCTGCCAGGAGAACTGCAAAGGGCTATGTCCGACCTGTGGCGTCGATCTCAATCTCGGCGCGTGCGAATGTCCTCCTCGCATCTCCGTCGACACGCGATGGGATGCGCTACGATCCCTAACGACGGCGGACGCCGCAGACGCGCCGGCGCAGCAAACGAAGCAGAAGCGACGGAGCAGCGGTAAATCGCGGTGAGCGCTCCTTCGCGATTATTGATTCTCTAACTACCTCCACGACGATGGCCGTTCCGAAGAGACGTACCTCAAAGCGAAAGAAGCGCGCCCGCAACACCCACAAGACGGCGCCGGCGATTGCGCTTCAGAAGTGTCCTCAGTGTCAGGCGATGAAGCGCCCACACCACGTGTGTCCAGAGTGCGGCTACTACGCAGGTGAGCAGCGGGTCGAAGCGCGGGAAGCGTAGCCTTGGCTCGGATCGCGTTGGACGCCATGGGTGGCGACTTTGCCCCTCGGGCAACCGTCGCTGGGGCGCTCCAATCTCTCGCCGAGCTCGCGTCGGCCCATACGATTCAACTCGTCGGTCAGGCGAACGTCATCGACCACGAGCTGCGTGATCTATTCGCCGGTGAGTTCGCTGGCCAATCGTCGCGTGGCGTTCGGCGTGAGAGAATCGAGATCGTAGATGCTCCCGATGTCATCGAGATGACCGACAAGCCCGGCGTGGCCGTGCGCAACAAGCCCAATAGCTCGATGATCGTTGGACTTAAGTTGCAGGCCGAGGGAAAATCGGATGCGTTTGTGTCGGCCGGGAATACCGGTGCGCAGATGGCGGCGTCGATGATCATCCTCAAGCTGCACGAAGGCCTGAAGCGACCCGCCATCGCCACGATCTTTCCCACGTCCAGGCAGCCCGTCATCGTGCTCGACTCGGGCGCTAACGTGGACTGTTCCGCCGACGAGTTGGTGCAATTCGCGCGTCTCGGTGCCGTGTACGCCGAGGACATCCTGGGGCGCAACAATCCGGCGGTCGGTCTGCTGAGTATTGGCGAGGAGCCGGAGAAGGGCAACAGCGTCGTGAAGGAAGCGCACGAGTTGCTTCGTGGCGCGGGGCTCAACTTCGTGGGCAACGTCGAGGGACGTGACCTGCCGGCGGGTGAGTGCGATCGCGGGCCGATCGACGTCGTCGTCTGCGACGGATTCGTCGGCAATGTCGTGCTCAAATTCTACGAAGCCGTCGCGCCAATGATGCTCGGCATCCTCAAGCGCGCCGGCGTCGAGCCGGAGCGCCTAACGGAGGCCCTGAAGGATCTCGACTACTCCGAACACGGCGGCGCCCCGCTCCTGGGCGTGCGCGGTGTGAGCATCATCTCACATGGCAAGTCGTCACCCCGGGCGATCAAGAATGCGATCGGCGTCGCGGTGCGCGCGGTGGAATCCCAAATGAACGAGCACATCGGGCGCGGTCTGCAGTCCGTCACCGGCGAGGGAGAAGCGGCATGAAACGTCCCATTGCCGCAATCGCCGGCACCGGTCGCGGCCTGCCCGCGGCCGTGATGACGAACTTCGATTTCGCGAAGATCGGTATCGAGACGACCGACGAGTGGATCACCGAGCGAACGGGAATCAAACAGCGGCATATCGCACGTCAAGGTGAGTCGACCATGACGATGGCCGCCGCCGCCGCTCGTCAGGCAATGCACCGCGCGGGGGTCAGCGAGGGCGAGATCGACGCGATCGTTCTGAGCACCGCCACGCCGGACCGTTTGCTCCCGGCCACCGCGGTCGATCTCCAGGCGGAGCTCGGCGCCACCCGCGCCGCAGCCTTCGACATCGGCGCCGCCTGCGCCGGTTTCATTTTCGCCGCGACAATCGGCGAGGGCATGATCGCGACCGGGACCGCGGAAACCGTGCTGGTGGTCGGCTCGGAGAAAATGAGCTCGATCATCGACTGGCAAGATCGTTCGACGTGCGTGTTGTTTGGCGACGGTGCCGGCGCGGCCGTGTTGCGTCGCGCGAAGCACCATCGCGGCATTCTCAGCGCGTACATGCGCAGCGACGGTACACTCGCGGATCTGCTCTATCGGCCGGCGGGTGGCGCGTGCATGCCCTTCTCCGAAGAAGTGCTGCAGGCGCGCAGCCAGTACGTGAAGATGGCGGGGCGCGAGGTGTTCAAGCACGCTGTGCGTTCGATGGCCGACGCGTGTGATCGCGCGCTCGACGGAGCCAAGCTCACTGGCAAGGATATCGATCTGCTCATCCCGCACCAGGCGAACGTCCGCATCATCGAGGCGACCGCGAAGCACGCCAACGTGTCAATGGAGAAGGTCTATGTGAACGTAGACCGGTATGGCAATACCTCCTCGGCATCGGTCGCGATCGCGCTCGACGAAGCGCTGGAGAATGGCCGGATCAAAGAGGGAATGAACGTTCTCTTAGTAGCGTTTGGGGCCGGCTTCACGTGGGCGTCGATGGTGCTTCGCTTCTAGCATGGACATTGTGCTCCTGTTTCCCGGCCAGGGCTCGCAAAGGCCCGGCATGGGGAAGGATCTCGCAGAGGCGTTTCCGGAGTCGCGCGCCGTCTTCGATCGCGCCGACGAAGTCTTGGGCGCGCCCCTGAGCCGTCTTTGCTTCGAGGGACCGGCCGACGAGCTCACGCTCACGCACAATGCACAGCCCGCGTTGCTCGCGCACGGCGCGGCGCTCTGGGCAGTCGCCCGCGAGCGCATCGAAAGTCGTGTGCGCGGCGCGGCCGGTCATTCGCTCGGTGAGTTCTCGGCACATCATTCCGCCTCGACGCTGCCGCTCGACGGCGCACTGCGAATCGTTAGGCGACGCGGTGAGCTGATGTACGAGACTGGCGTCCAACGACCCGGTGCGATGGCCGCGATTCTCGGCAGTCTGAGCGAGCCGATCGAGAGCGTCTGTGCGCGCGCGTCGAAGGAAGCGGGGCTCGTCGTACCGGCCAACTACAACACCGCCGATCAGATCGTGATCAGCGGCGAGATCGACGGCGTCGAACGAGCGATGGCACTCGCGAAAGAGGCGGGTGCAAAGCGCGCGATGCGTCTCAATGTGAGCGGAGCATTCCACTCGCCGCTGATGCAGAGCGCCGAGGGCGGTCTCATGGAGATGCTCGAGGCGACGCCGATGGCCGATCCGCGCTTTCCCGTCTACGCCAATGTCGATGCGACCGCGGTGACGACGGCGGCGAGCGCCCGTGAGCATCTGATACGCCAGCTCACGAATCCCGTTCGCTGGACGGAAGAGGTCCAGGCACTTGCTCGCGATTTTCCGAACGCGCTCTTCGTCGAGATGGGTCCGGGCACGGTGCTCGTTGGACTCGTCCGCAAGATCGCGCCGTCGGTGAAGACTGCCTCGTGCGGAACGGTCGGCGAGGTAGAGCAGCTCCTGGGATTGGTGGCTTCGTGAAGATCGACCTGTCCGGACGCTCGGCGCTCGTCACGGGGAGTACCCGTGGCATCGGACGCGCGATCGCGGAGACGCTCGCGCTGTGCGGGGCGAAGGTCGCGATTGTCGGACGTGACAAGGCCCGCGCGGCAGAGGTCGCAGCGCAAGTCTCAGGTTCTTCGGCGAAGGGATTTGCCTGCGACGTCGGTCAGATCGACTCGGTGACGCAGCTCGTGAGCGACGTCGAGCGCGAGCTAGGATCGGTCGACATCCTCGTGAACAACGCCGGGATTACGCGCGACAACCTATTGATGCGCTTGAAGGATGATGATTGGGATGCAGTCGTCGACGCGAATCTGCGCGGCGCGTTCGCGGCCATTCGCGCGGCAACGCGTGGGATGATGAAGCGGCGCTGGGGACGCGTCATCAACATCGCCAGCATCGTCGGTATCGTCGGCAATAAAGGACAGGCCAATTACGCCGCGAGCAAGGCGGGACTCATCGGTCTCACCAAATCGGTGGCGAAAGAGCTGGCATCGCGAAACATCCTCGCTAACGTCGTCGCCCCCGGGTTCATCGATACCGATATGACACAGGCGATGACTCCGGAGGCGCGCACGACGCTTTCCCAACAGATACCACTCGAGCGCCTGGGAACGCCCAACGACGTTGCTGGCATTGTCGGTTTTCTCGCGTCGGAATACGCAGCGTACATCACCGGACAAGTTTTCGTAGTAGACGGTGGGATGGTCATGTGACATCCCCCTTCATTTCACAGTAGATTTCCCGTAACCACCGTCAAAACCGCAGAGGAGAGGACGCACGCCCATGGCCGACAACAACGCGCAGAAAGTCCGCGATATCATCGAGAAGGAGCTCGGCGTCGAACGCGAGAAGCTTTCTGACGACGCGAGCTTCATCGAGGATCTTGGTGCGGACAGCCTCGACATCGTGGAGCTGGTCATGGAGTTCGAGAAGGAGTTCAACATCGACATCCCCGACGAAGACGCCGAGAAGCTTCGGACCGTCGGCGACGCGATCAAATATCTCAACGACAAGGTTGGGGTCTGATGAAGCGTCGGGTCGTCGTCACCGGTCTCGGGGCGATTACGCCCGTCGGCAACGACGTGGCGACGGCCTGGCGTTCCCTCATCGAGGGCGTACCTGGCGCGGGGCCGATCACCAAGTTCGACGCCTCGAAGTTCCCCGTCCGCTTCGCGTGTGAGGTGAAGGGCTTCGATCCGTTGCAGTACATGGATCGAAAGGAAGCGAAGCGCGCGGACGCATACGCCCAGTACGCCCTCGCGGGCTCCGCGCAGGCGATGGCTGACGCGGGTCTCACCGATCCCGGGATGTACGATCCTGATCGCGTCGGTGTCATCCTCGGCAGCGGCATCGGCGGCCTGAAGAGCTTCGAGGAGCAGCACGACATTTACCGCGAGCGCGGGGCGAGCAAGATCAGCCCGTTCTTCATTCCGATGTTCATCGCCGACATCGCCGCCGGCCTCGTCTCGATGCGCTACAACGCGAAGGGACCGAACTACGCCACGGTTTCCGCCTGCGCGACAAGCGCGCACGCGATCGGTGACGCGTTCCGCACCATCCAGTATGGCGACGCCGACATCGTAATCACCGGTGGATCGGAAGCGACGGTGACGCCGATGGCGATCGGCGGTTTCGCAAACATGAAAGCTCTCTCGGAGCGCAACGACGCGCCCGAGACGGCGTCGCGGCCGTTCGATCAAACGCGAGACGGATTTGTCATGGGCGAGGGCGCGGGCGTCGTGATTCTCGAGGACTACGATCACGCGAAGCGTCGCGGCGCGCACGTCTACGCCGAAGTGGTTGGCTATGGCGCCACCGGCGATGCGTACCATCTCACCGCCCCAGCGCCCGACGGCGAAGGCGCGCAGCGGGCGATGCGCCGGGCGATGGCCGACGCGCAGCTCGAGCCGACCGACATCGACTACATCAACGCCCACGGGACGTCCACGCCCGCGAACGACCTGAACGAAACGAAGGCGATCAAGGCGGTCTTCGGCGATGTGGCGAACGAAGTCAATGTCAGCTCCACCAAATCGATGACCGGGCATATGCTCGGCGCGGCCGGCGCCGTGGAGTTCATCATCTGCACGCTCGCCGTGCGCGATTGTATCGTGCCGCCGACGATCAACTACGAGCATCCGGACCCCGAGCTCGACTTGAATTACACGCCGAACCTTGCAGTGCGCCGGGACGTGGAGGTCGCCCTCAGCAACAGTTTTGGCTTCGGCGGCCACAACGTCACCCTCGCGGTCCGGCGCTTCCGGGGCTGAGAAGATGCCAGCCGCCGTCGCCCTCGACCGCACGCTGCTCAGCGATCCCTCACTCCGCCGGATTGCCGATCTCGTCGAACGCGGCGAGCGCCTAACGGTCGACGACGGCGTTGCGCTGTTCGAGTCGGCCGACATCGTCGGCGTCGGCGCTCTGGCGAACACCGCCAACCGTGCCAAGCACGGTGACCGGGTGATGTTCGCCGCGAACCAGCACATCAATCCGACGAACATCTGCACGCTGCGGAAGACGTGCGTCTTTTGCTCCTATGCGCGGCTGCCGAAGGAAGAGGGAGCCTATCGCTATACGCTGGAGCAGGTGCTGCAAGAAGCGGCGACATCAAACAGTACGCTGACGCGCGAGTTCCACATCGTGGGTGGGTTGGACATGAAAGCCGGCCTCGCCTATTACAGCGAAATGTTTCGCGCGCTGAAGTCCAACTTTCCGCACGTCCACATCAAGGCGCTCACCGCCGTGGAGATCGCGCATATCGCGCGCATCGAGAAGATGAGCGTTCGTGAAACACTGATCGCCTTGCGCGAGGCCGGCCTCGACACGATGCCAGGTGGTGGCGCCGAGGTCTTCAGCGCCGGAGTGCGCGCAACAATCGCCGACAAGAAGCTCGCGGGCGAAGAGTGGCTCAATGTGCATCGCGAGGCGCATCAACTGGGTATCCGCAGCAATTGCACGATGCTCTATGGCCACGTCGAGACGTATGCGGACCGCATGGCGCATCTCGCGATGCTCCGCGACCTGCAGGATGAGACCGGAGGCTTCCTCGCCTACATTCCGCTAGCCTACCACCCTGACAACAACGAGCTCGGTCACACGCTACATCGCGAGGGCACCGCGACGACCGGCTTCGACGACCTGAAAAACCTGGCCGTCGGGCGGCTCTTTCTCGACAACATCGATCACATCAAGACGCACTGGGTGATGGTCACCCCGTTCATTTCGCAAACGTCGTTGCACTTCGGCGTAAACGACATGGAAGGGACGATGGTGCGCGAGAAGATCTATCACGAAGCGGGCGCGCACACGGCGCAGGCGATGACCTTGGATGCGATTCTGCGCCTGATTCGCGGAGCGGGGAAGGTGCCCGTCGAGCGCGACTCGTTCTATCGCGTCCTGCGCACGTTCGACGGCAGCCCGTCGCCGGATGGGCTCTCGCCACACGAGAGTGCCACGGCGGCGGCGTAGTATGACATCGCCTAACGGTAATCTGCGCGTCGGACGCATTCCGTACATCAACTGCTATCCCGTGTACGGCGCCGTCGACCGGGGCGCGGTGCGCCTGAACGCCTCACTCATCGACGGCGTGCCCACGGAGCTCAATCGGTCGATGGCGGCCGGGAATCTCGACGTGAGCGTCGTCTCCGCGGTCGAGTATGCGCGCGACGCCAAGCGCTACCTGTTGCTCCCCGACCTCGCCATCTCCTGTGACGGGCCTGTACGAAGTGTCTTGCTCTTTTCGAAGCGGCCGGCGGCGGAGCTGGATGGTCGTCGCGTCCTCGTGAGCCGCAGCTCCATGACGAGCGTCGCCCTGCTCGAGCTCCTCTTCGAGCACGTCTGGGACGCGCATCCGCAATTCGTGCCGTCGAACGCCGAGATCACGGACGTCGAGGGGTTCGGCGACGAGGAGCATGACGCGCGCCTCGTCATCGGCGATGCCGCGCTCCTGCTCGGCTCGCGGCTCCGCACCCACCGCCGAGTGCCCGCCGGTTATCAGCATGCGTACGACCTCGGCGACGAATGGAAGCGATGGACCGGGTTGCCCTTCGTCTTTGCCGTGTGGGTCGCGCAACGCACGACACCAATCGCCGACGCGTTAGGCGTACACGCGAGCCTGATCGAGTCGCGCAACTGGGGTCTCACCCATCTCGACGTCCTGGCCGAGCAGGCGTCGGCCAGAACAGGCGTCGACCGCCGCGGCTGCCTCGAATACCTCTCGGGGCTCGACTATGGGCTTTCGTACCATCACCTCGCTGGCTTGACAGAATTCTTCCGTCGTCTCGTGCTCGCCGGTCGTGTGCCTAATGGCTCGTTGGCGTTCTTGCCGGCCGCCTAGCACCTAACACCTAGCACCCAGCACCTATGATGGATCTTCTCGACTTCTACACCAACGCGCCGCTCCTCGAGCTCGGCGCCGAGGCGGATCGCGTGCGACGCGAGAAGCATCCGCGCAACGTCGTCACGTTTATCGTCGATCGAAACATCAATTACACGAACGTCTGCGTCGCCGACTGTGGCTTCTGCGCATTCTATCGCCGACCGAAGCACGCCGAAGGCTGGACGCTGTCGTACGAGGACATCGGCCGGAAGATCGACGAAGCCAAGGAGCTCGGCGCTGTACAGATCCTGATGCAGGGCGGCCACAATCCCTACATCCCGTTCGAGTGGTATCTGGATTTACTCAAGTACATCAAGACCAATCACCCAATTCACATCCACGGCTTCAGCCCCTCCGAGGTCGACTTCTTCGCGAAGACGTTCCGCCTGGACGCGCGCGACGTCATTCGCGAGCTGATGAAGGCCGGACTCGATTCGATCCCCGGTGGCGGCGGCGAGATCCTCGTTCAGCGTGTCCGCGACCTCGTCGCGAAAAAGAAAGCCGGTGCCGATCGCTGGCTCGAGATCATGGAGCTCGCGCACCAGGAGGGGATGAAGACTTCGGTCACGATGATGTACGGTATCGGCGAGACGCTCGCGGAGCGCCTCGAGCATCTCCAGCGCGTTCGTGAGGTGCAGTCGCGCACGGGGGGCTTCACCGCGTTCATCTGCTGGCCGCTCCAGCCGGAGAATACACCGTCGATGCGCGATCAACCAAAGACTGACGCCATCGACTATCTCCGCACCATCGCCATCGCCCGCATCGTTCTCGACAATGTTCCGAATCTTCAGGCGAGCTGGGTCACGATGGGGATGAAGATCGGTCAGCTCGCGCTCCGCTTCGGCTGCAACGACTTCGGATCGCTCATGATCGAGGAGAACGTCGTCTCGGCGGCAAATACGACGTACCGCACGACGACGGACGAAATGGAACGCCTGATTCGCGACGCAGGCTTTACCCCAGCGCGCCGCCGTCAGGACTACTCGATCATCATCGGCGACGCGGCGCACCACGCTGGCGCCGCCGCGTGATGCCGAGGGAATCGCGGGGAAGTGCAGATCCCTCGTTGCTCCGCTCCTCGGGATGAGGGTTGGTGCGCCGCCCCGAGCGAAGCGAGGAATCTGCACCTGACGCTCCTATGACCTTGCGTGTGGGAATCGGGTACGATTCGCATCGCTTCGCCGAAGGCGGCCCACTCAAGCTCGGCGGTGTCGACATCGCTTTCGACCGTCACCTCGTCGGTCACTCCGACGGTGACGCCGTCGCCCACGCGATCACTGACGCCATTCTCGGCGCCGCGGGCGCCGGCGACATTGGCGAGCTGTTCTCGGATCGCGATTCCGCCAATCGAGGTCGCGATTCGCTCGAGATGCTCGGTGTCGCCGTTGGTCGCGTGAGTAGTGCGGGCTACCGCGTGTCCCAGGTCGATGTCACTGTCGTCGCCGAGTCACCGCGCATCGCGCCGTATCGCGAAGCGATGCGAGCCGGACTCGCCCGCGTGCTGTGCGTCCTTCCCGCCGCCGTGAGTATCAAGGGCAAGACCAACGAAGGGATGGGCTGGATCGGGCGTGGCGAGGGCATCGCTTGCCTCGCGGTCGTAACCATTGCACCTAACGACTCGGCGAAGTAAGCGGTGGATTCGCTGCTCGCCTGGCTCGCCTCGGTGCCGATCAGCACCCTGTATGCCGTGCTCGCCGTTGCGGCGGCGCTCGAGAACATCTTTCCACCCGTCCCCGCCGATACGGTCGTCGCGCTGGGCAGTTTTCTCGCGGCGCGCGGTCGGGGCAATGTGCTTGCCGCATTCCTCGCGACATGGTTGGGCAACGTAACCAGCGCCATGATCATGTACGGCATTGGCCGTCGTTACGGCGCCGAGCGACTGGAGCGCAGACTGTTGGGCGATAGGGGACCGCAGGCTGAGCAACGTCTGCAAAGTCTGTACGGTCGCTATGGCGTCATTGCCCTCTTCATGAGTCGGTTCATTCCCGGAGTGCGCGCCATCGTGCCGCCTTTTGCTGGCGCGCTTCGCGTTCCGCGCGTCCGCACCGCGCTTGCCATCGCCAGCGCGTCCGCCATTTGGTACGGCACCGTGAGTTATCTTGGATTCACCCTGGGCGGCAATTGGCCGCGCGTGCAGCGCTTGATCACGGACTATGGACGCGCGCTGGCAGTTTTCGGCGCCGCTCTGCTACTCGTCGGCGTGGTGCTATGGCGGACTCGCAGCCGCAAGGTGAGCGAACACTAATCGACCCTGCGGTCGCTCG
>DATEHJ010000618.1:0-5043 GCA_035279645.1 Gemmatimonadaceae bacterium | reverse complement strand
AAGTCATGGTCATGCGTCCCGATGGCTCGCGCCAGGAACGCCTAACGACCGACCAGGTCTCCTACTCGACGCCGGCCGTCTCGCCCGATGGACAAACGATCGCGGTCGCGTCGCGGGCCGGGGGCTTCTGGAGCATTTACCTGCTCGATCGATTCGGCCAGTCGAGGACCAAACTCGTCCCGGGCCGACTGTCGCTCGATGGTTCGCCGGTTTGGTCCCCGGACGGAACCAAGATCGCTTTCCGGGGCGCGCTCAGCGGACCCTACGGAGACTACGGTCGGATCTTCGTCGTGAACCGAGACGGAACGGGGCTGCAACAGGTCACGCCCGAGACGGCAGATTTCACGACCGATGATGTTGCGGCCTGGTCGCCCGATGGCGCACAGCTCGTGTACTCGCACAGCGGCGTGATCTGGGCGGTGAACGCCGACGGTTCGGGCGCGCAGTCGTTAGGTATCGCCGGATTCGATCCGGCGCTGTCTCCGAACGGACAGCGCATCACGTATGAAGCGTACTTGAACCAGGCCCTTACGATTTTCATCGCCGATCGGAACGGCGCGAATGCGCGGCCATTGACGACGCCCGTCGACGGCGATTCGTACGCGCGGTGGTCGCCGGACGGCGGCGAGATCGTCTTCCAGCGCGTTGTGGGCCACTTTTCGCACTTGTACAAGATCGCCGCCGACGGCGCCGGCCTCACGAAGCTGAGCACCATCACCGCCAGCGAGTACTCGGCGAGCTTCAGCCCGCTGCCGTAGGAAGGTTGCTGCCGTTTCTTCAATACCACCACACGCCGATCAAGCGCCCGGACTGTCCTCGCGATCGCTGGCGCGACGTTGCCGGTTGGAATTCGTTCCTTCCTCACTCTCAGGACCGCCGGCGAGTTGTTCGTCGAAGCGCGCCCATACCCTTTCCAGCTCACCCGGCGAGACGTGAACCGGGGAACCGGCGAGAATGCCAGTAACGTTCCGGAAGGCTCGCGTCAGATGCATTCCCTTCTCGTCGATCGTCACTTCGCGGATTTTCTTGTCGTGGACCGAGCCGCGCATCTTGAGCACGGTGAGGCCGCGCTTCATCTCTCCGAACATTTCCACGTATCGCAACAGAATTATCGAATCGGTCAGCGTAGAAATATGACCTTCCGTAATCGAAGAGCCGCCCATGAGCGAAGAGGTCGTCGCCGTGAACAAGCCCGTGATTTCCTGGTGTTTGATGAATGAGGTGAGGCTGATGACAAATTCTCTGAAGGCCTTCGTGGTCCCGACCCGCTCGAGTGCGGACAGGCTGTCGATCGCAACTCGCTTCGGCTTGAACTCTTCGATGATCGCTTGTATGGCCAGTAACCAGTCCTCGAGTCCCAGCACTTCGGGATAGTCGCAGACGACTCGCAGGACACCCTCACGCTCCATTTTCTCGAAGTCGACGGACCATCCGCTGGCGTTGCGAAACAGCTGCTCGCGGCTCTCCTCGAAGGCGAGCAACAGACAGCGCTCGCCAACCATGGCACCTCCCCGCATGAACTGCGTCACGGTGAGCGTCTTGCCTGTGCCGGTGGCCCCGGAAACAAGTATCACCGAGTCCCTGAAGAAACCCCCGCCGCACATCTTGTCGAGCTCGGGATTGCCGGAGGAGACGCGTACATTCGATGATCGCTGTCGAAGCTGCATCCCGGAGAGCGGTATGACGACAATTCCGGCACCCGGCGCGATCGTGAAAGGGTACTGGCCCTTTTGGTGATCCGTTCCCCGAAATTTCAAGATTTCGACGGTCCGGCGTCGGTTCTCGCCCTCGAGCACATTGCGAAGGATCATGACATTGTCAGCGATGAACTCTTCGACGCCGAAGCGGGCGACAGGCCCGTAGTCCTGTGTGCGTTCCGCGGTGAGCAGCGCCGTGACACCCATGGCTTTCAAGGCCCATGCGATCCGGAAGAGCTCCCGTCGCAGCATGGTCTGATCGGAAAACTGAGAAAAAATGGCACCTAACGAGTCGAGCGCGACACGTGTGGCATTGGCTTTTCGAACGGCGTGTTGGACGCGGGCAAGGAGCGCGCTCAAGTCGAAGCTGCCGCTCTCCACAATCTCGACGTGTGGGTCGGGGGACGCGTCGACGATCACCAGCTTTCCGGCGTGTTCCCAGGCCGCGAGATCCCACCCGAAGCTCTTCATGTTCTGACGAATGTCACTCGCCGATTCCTCGAATGTGACGAAGACACCATTCTGATCGAGGTCGGTGATACCGGCGGCGAGAAACTGGACCGCGAATACCGTCTTTCCGCTGCCGGCCGTGCCGGACACCAACGTCGTGCGATTGGCGGGAATCCCGCCTTTGGCGATGACGTCGAAACTCGGGATCCCGGTCGGCAGCTTTTCGACGGCGACTTGATCGACGACGTCTGTCATTGCCCGCCTTTTTCCGGGTTGAGGTTTGAGGGTGATCGTCGGACCTCGAGCCCGAGTAAGACCTTGTCCTTGTCGGACAAGTCTCCAATCACTCGTCGCAGTGGCGGTGGAAGTTGTTTGATCAGCGTGGGTGTCGCGAGGATTTTTGCATCTTCTGCTTTGTCGGGCTGTTCGAGGACATCGATGATCTCGAGCTCGTATTGGTCTACCAACTCTTCATCGCAGATACGACGAAGGTTTGCTATCGCGATGCGAGCGCGCGAATCGGCGCCAGCCACATAGAGCGTAAGCAAAAACTTGGATCGCGGCTGAGAGCTGGCAGCGCCCTCAGACGGATCGACAATTGGTTCGTTGTTACCCACTGTCGACGCCTCGCCACGGTGTAAGTCGCCTCACCGGCGTACGCATCTATTGGACCAGCCGCCGAACCACCGCGGTGAGGCACGGACCTTGACTCTCAATGCGCGATCCTGACCAGAGTGCGCACCAAGATGCGGGGTATCGTGGCTGACGAACGGCAAGAGCCTCAATCGGAGCCATCACGACTTCGATCGATTATCGACCACATGGCGGACGGCATTGTCATCGTTGACGGCGCCGGCGTCATTCGGTTCGCCAACCCTGCCGCCGAACGCTTGTTTGGCCGCGCGATGTCGGCGCTCGTCGACCATGATCTCGGATTTCCGCTTGTGCGTTCAGAGGCAGCCGTGGTCGATGTCGTCCGTCCGAATCAACAGACGGTGACGGCGGAATTGCGCTCCGTCGAAATCACGTGGGAGGGAGAATCCGCCTATCTGATTTCCCTTCGCGACATCACGGATCGAAGGCGCGCCGAGGAGCGCGCCGAACAACTCAACCGGGAGCGCGTCGCCCGAATCGAAGCGGAAGCAGCCAATCAAGCGAAGTCTGAGTTTTTGGCGCTGATGAGTCATGAGCTCCGCACCCCTCTGAACGCGATCATCGGCTACTCGGAATTGCTCAATCTCGAAATAAAGGGAACGCTGTCTGACGATCAGCGCCGTAGCGTCACCAGAATTGACGCGAGTGCGCGGCATTTACTGGGACTCGTCAACGAGATCCTCGATTTGGCCAAAGTCGAGGGCGGTCGACTGAGTCTCAATCGCGGAATCTGTAAACCCCGCCAAACGGTCAGTGCGGCGCTCGATCTGATCCGACCACTCGCTGCGCGGCGCAACATATCAGTCGCAGCCGACGGGTCGGCCGACGATGACGTCGCCTATGAGGGCGACGGCGATCGCGTTCGGCAAATTCTCATCAATCTGCTGAACAACGGGCTGAAGTTCACCGACCCTGAGGGTGCGGTAACCGTAACCTGGGGCGTCTCCTCGGAGCCGGATGATGAGGCACGGCTAACGGGGCGTGGCCCGTGGTGCTATCTCCGTGTCACCGACACAGGAATCGGCATTCCCCCGGAGAAGCTTGGCGCGATTTTCGATCCCTTTGTCCAGGTCGAAGGAGGACACACGAGATCGAAGGAGGGATCGGGACTCGGCCTAACGATTAGTCGCCGCTTGGCGCGGCTGATGAGGGGCGATCTCTCGGTCCGAAGTCAGCCTGGAAAAGGCTCAGCGTTCACGCTGTGGCTGCCGGATGCGAGCGCGGAACTGAAACGCGACGCGAAGTGGCGGGAAGAGGCGCCGGACAGGGCAAGCCGACTTCTAGGCTTGGGCGATGTTGCACGGATACTCGATCGAGAGCTCGCCACCCTCCTCGAGGCCTTCGTCGATCGGCTTCACGAGGACGGCATCGCGGGAAATCAGCGGCTTCGGCCCTTTCAGCTCATCGACCATCTGGGCACCTTCGTCGCCGGTGTCGCCGCAATGCTCGAAGCCATCGAAGAAGCGCGTGGTGAGCCTAACGCGATCATCAGCGACGCGGCGAAGATCCAATGTCTAATTGCGGAGTGCCATGGCCGGCACCGTGCGCAGCTCGGATGGACAGCGAATGCAATTGGGCGCGAATGGGCCATTCTTCGAGAAGAGATCGAGAGACTTGTCCGTCGTCATGCGCTCGCACTACCGGAAAGCGGCGTATCCGAGGCCCTCGTCATCATCGGACGTACAATAGAGGAAGGAGCCAGAGTGAGTGGCCGCAGCTTCAGTCAGTTGACCGGTCAGAGTGTCGGCCAACCCCTCATTCGAGCGACGTCATCGGCTGACACCGAAGTCGCGATCACAACGGCTCAACGCCGCGAATAAGCCGCTCCTAGAGACAGCTTGGGGATGATTGCTGCTGCGACGCTCAGCGCGACAACCCTGGCGGCAGATCGCTACCGCGCCCATGATTGAAGCCATGCGCGCGTTGACAATTCTCTTATTCGCTTGCCTGACGACGACGGCGGCCGCGGCACAGCGCGCCGACACCGGCACCGTGCACCTCGGTGTTCCGCAATCCATCGGACCGTGGTTTTTCGCCGGCCGGCATAACTACCCGGATCCCGCGCTCGGCGTGCTCGTGCGATATCAGCGGCCGGACAGCCTACGCGTCGACGTGTTCGCCTACCCCGGGCCCGACCTCGCGACGCGCTGCCCGCTCGCGTGTGCGAAGGACGTGCTCGAGCGCGAGATAAACGAGTTTGTCGTCGACTTCCCCGAGATGATTAAGCGAAAGTATGTCGATA
>DATEHJ010000617.1:0-16150 GCA_035279645.1 Gemmatimonadaceae bacterium | reverse complement strand
CCGTCGAACACGTCGCGCAGACGCCACGTTGGCGTCGTTAGGCGTGCGTCGTGCGGTGTGAAGTTCTGTATCAGAAACGTCGGTTGCAGATAGGAAGTCAGCGTCGCCAGCGACCAATCGCGCAGGAGATCACCCCATACCCGGCCGGTGCGCGCGGATAGATTCGCCACGCCGGTGAGCGATGGTTCCTGCGTCAGGGCACGGAAGAAGGCGCCTTCATCCGTCGCGTACTGGTCCACCGCCCAGCGTGTCAGCCACCATACGCTTCCATAGAAAGACGCGTCGGTCGGACTGGTCGAGCCGAGTGGTGTGTGCTGCTCGCTTGGCGTGAGGTAGTCGTGAAGGTAGATGAAGTGGTCGAACATCGTGTAGGGCTGGCCGATGCAGGTGGTCGGGCGCACATCACAGTACAGTGCGGAGTTGTAGCCGTTGCCCGACTTCCACTTTAGCGGTGTAACCGTGCGCGCGTACAGCTCCATCGCGATCATGGCCGTGCCTTCCTCGAGCCAGCTCTCCTCTTGCTGCGGGGCCTGGCGCGCAAAGTGCTCGGCCACCGAGGCGATGTGCTTCGTTTCGTGCGCGACAGTGCTGCGGATGATGTGCAGCCAGGCGTCGCGCGTGAATTCGCCGTTGAAGCCAGGGGCGGTGCTCGTCGGAACCACGGCGTAGAACATCTCGCGTTGATTGCTCGACGCCGCCGACGTCTCCGGGTAAAAGTCACAGCTCACGACGAAGCCCGTCGGCCCCATCTCGTTGACCGCGGGCGTGAAGACCATCGTCACCCGGCCTGGGCCGCCTAACGACTGATCCATCGCCATCGGGTCGCCGAAATTGCTCGTGATGACGTTGTACGTTGTTGCATCGAACTCGGTGCCGACGCTCTGGTAGTAACTGTCCATCAAACCGGCGAGTGGTGCCTGGACGTCCTCGAGAATGATGGAATGCGTTCCGCTGTACACCACTCGGGCCTGGATCGTCCGGTAGTCGCCGCAGAAATCCGGCGTGTCGAGTTGCGGCACGCGGATGAACATCTTCGTGCCGGTGTCGGGCACGGTCGCCGCCGCCGCTACGAGATCGGCGTTCGGTCTCACGCGCGCCGCACGTCGCAGCAGTGGCAGCGGCGATCCGAGCCGCGATGCGAGCTTCCGGTTCTTTTCGAGCAGGTTGCGATGTGCAGTCGCCACCCGACGCACGGAATCCATGTTGATACGGAGCACGCCTGGCGCGGGCATACCGTGCGGTGCCGCAGGCGTGAGGGACCGGGAGAACAGCGGGATGCGCGAATTGCTCGGGACAATGCTCGAGGCGAAGGATCCCGTGTCGACCATGAAGCTGAAGCCGGTCCACGGTGACGCACTCGTGCCGCCGTTGGAAATCGTGAGCAGATAGAGGCTACCCTTCGTCACGAACTCGTGGCAGCGAGAATCAGCAGGAGTCCAGAAATCTGCATCGCCGACTGCAAGCGAATCCTGGGGTGCCGAGGCAAGCATCTGCTGCAGGGTCGTGAGGAGCCCCGGCCCCGTCGAGACGACGAGCGGTGCGAGGTGTGTCGCCTGGCACGGGAAGCTCGTTGTGGGCGGAAGCGTGATGTTGAGCTGCGTCGCCGTCACCGCCGTCACCTGGACCGGCACGCCGTCGATGCTGACGACGTTCGCCCCTGGCGTCGTGCTGAAGTTCTGACCGGTGAGCGTGACGCTGGTACCGGCTTGCAACTGCGGCGACGAGACTGCCGTCACGACGGGTGCCTGTTGCGCGCGGACGGAGATCGTCGCCGAGTCGGCGGCGGCACCGAGGGCATCGCGGGCTCGCGCGACGATGCGTACGGCACCACCGCCGAGACCCGTGACGACTCCCGAATCCGAGACGGTCGCGATGGACGCGTCGCTCGTAGTCCAGTCGATTACGTGCTGAGTGATGTTCGTCGTTAGGCGATACGTCGTGCCAAGCGCCAACTCCGCTGGTTTGGACACGATCCTGAGCGTGATCGCAACGGGGGCCACGTGCACGACGCCGATCGTAGACACCGTACCACTCGTCGCCGTGAGTGTCGCATCACCGCTGTGACCCGCGGTCACGTGCAGGGTCAGGGAGCCGTTCGCAAACGCCGCCGTATCTGGCTGGACGCTGACGATTCCCGGGTCGCTGCTGACGATGCGAACCCCGCGGCCAGAGATCGGTACGCTGAAGGCGTCCAGCGCATCGAGTTGGGCGTCGTAGGTGGAATACGACGCGGCGCTTTGAGTCTGGTCAAAGAAGAACAAGCGATCGGTGCCCGACGTCACGATCACGTTCAACGTCCCGACGATGCCGTCGACCGAGGCCGATATCGTCGCATGTCCGACAGTGCCGCGCGCGCTCGCCTGAAATTGGGAAATCGCATTAGTCCCTACTATGACGATGCTTGTATCGCTCGACGTCCACGTGAGCGGTCGCATGGCGAGCGAATTCCCATCGGCGTCACGCAGCGTTGCCGCGGGCACGAGCGAGCCATGACTGCCGATAAAGACCGTGTCTGGCGCAAAGAAGACAGTCGCGACGGGCTTCTCTACGCTCAGGCTAATGGCACCTTTACGTCCGTCGGCTTCGGCGTTGATCGTCACTTTGCCGCGCGCGACGCCAGTCACCACACCGGTCGACGAAACGCGCGCAATAGTCGAGTCGGAGGATGACCAGTTCAGCGCGGCGTTCGCCAAATAGAAGTTCCAGGGATCCTGCGTTTTCGAGCTGAGTTGCAGCGCTTTGCCGACTTGAAGAAAGCTCTGTGGCGCCGTCAGAGCGATCGTGTATCCCGAGGGCGCCGTCACGGTGACGAACGCGGTCGCCACCGCGCCTTCGCTAACGGCCGTGATTGTCGTCGCGCCGACCGAGGTCGGCGCGCCACCGAACTTCGTCGTCAGCACGCCCGCGTTGATCGCGAACTTTGTCGAGTCCGAGACGGACCACGTGACTGCTCTGCCATAGAGCGGCTTTCCGGCGCTGTCGCTGGCGAGAGCGTAGAGCGTCTCCGGTGTGCCAAATGGTAGTTGGATGCTGTCCGGGGCAAGCGTGAGCGATTTCACGTGCGTCTGCGCCAGCACGTCGACAACACCGACTCTGGTGCCCCTTGTTCCGGTGACGGTGGACACTCCGCGCTTCAATGCCGTGAACACGCCACCAGCGACGGTGCCGACCGTCGGATCGGAGCTCGTCCACGTCGTGCTGTCGGTGAAGGCGGGATTACCGTTGTTGAGCAGATATGCACGAAGGTCGATCGTCTGGCCGACGTAAACCGACTCAGCGACGATGTTCGCCGCGCTATCGCGGGGCGCCGGAAGGACGCGAACTCCGGTTTTCGCCGAGGCGCCATATGCGGCGGCGGTGACGGTCACGGAGCCCGCTGATTTCGTCGAGAGCAACCCCGACGGGTTCACCGTCGCGATGCTGCTGTCACTCGTGCTCCAGATGATGGCCGGGGCGCCGAGGGTTTGGCCGTCGCTTCGCGTCACCGATACCGACAGCTGCATCGTTTGCCCATCCATGACCGTCGGCTGGGGCGCGGCGAGCACGATGATGTAAGTGACCTGCGGCGGGGCGGTGCTTTTCGAGCCTTCCGAGCACCCGAAACCGACGATCGCAAGAGCGAACGTTCCTGCAGCAACGAGACGTCTCACAGCACCATCCGGTCGCAATGACTACTTGCTCACGAGACACCGCGCAGCTCCGCACGGCGTCGAGGCGCCAATATAAGGCGAGGCGTGAGCGTCACCAGGGTTGAGCGCTGATTGCTAATCAATCATTGTGCGCGGAATTCCGGGCGAAATGGCCGAGGGCGCCTGTAGCCCGCACGGTCGCGCCTCGTGCATAACGAGTAATCGCGCCACGGAGCCTGTTCGTAGACACCACGGAGGGATGCACCGTGTGGTCTATTTCAAATCCTCCAACACCAGCTCGGAGTCGCTGATGCTGATGAGGCGATCGCCGGCCGGCGTCAGCAACACTCGCCCGGTGAAGGGCGCGGAGACAACGCGTGCGATCACCCCGTCGTCGCTGGTGCGAAATGCCTGGTAACCGAAGGGGTTTCCGAAATAGGCGGCAAGGCCGTCCGCGGTGAGCACCGTTGGCCCACCGGTAGGACTCGCGACCTGACGAATCAGGTTGAGCGACCCGTCGTAGAGCAGCGGGCCATACAAGAAGCGATCGCCGCGTGTCGTTGTCGAGAGCGCCCCGGCGACGTACGCGCCGTGATTAGGAGTCACAAAACTATTCGACCCCGCATCGTAGAGCGGCCAGCGGGGGTCGTAGAGTAGCGCGATCAGCACTTTCTGCCGATCAGCGGAGCGGACGATCATTGCATCGGTGGTGTACGTCGACACGGCGCCAATCTCCGTGCGTGGCAGCACCGTCTTGTACAATGGGTCGAACTCGAATATCCCGCTGGGCGTGGTAAACCACAGAGCGCTCATTGTCACGATGGCGAGACCATTGGCGGACATGCGCAGGTTCTGTGGCTCCACGCCGACTCCCCCATTGACCGGGATCGGAATTTGAGTCTTCGCGCCGCTGTTCAGATCGAGGATGCCGATCGCCGCCGCGCGTCGCAGGGCGACAAGCAGGCTGTCACCGCTGAGGCTGAGATCGATCCCCGCTGGCGCGCCGGCGATCACGATCGGCGTGCCGAACGTGTTCGTGGCGAGCGAGAAGACCAAGATGCGGTCGCTGTCCGGCTGCGACAGGTACAGGACGTTTCGCTTGGTGTCGAACGCGGCATCGGCCACGGCGCCGTGCAACGGCACCCGCGTTGCCGCGCGTCGCACGCCATCGATGACGTTCGCGCCCGCGCTGCCGACCGCGAAGTCGCCTCGCGAATTGCGGGCGAAGTATGTGACCGTAGCCCCTGATTGTTGTACCCAGTCGCGCGCTACAACCAGCGGAAAATCATGGCTTGCGCTGGTTCCCACCACTGCGACAGAGTCGGTGAACGCGACTGGTGCGCCGATGCGGTAGCCGAGCCATTCGAGAGCGATCCCGTCGCTGGCGGATACCTCCAAATCGACCGTGTCACCGGGTACCACGGCGGTGGACTGCCCCTTATATGTCACGCCGCCCGTCACCGACGGCGGAATCGTGAAGTACACCAAGAACGTGCTGTCACGCTTGTTGCCAGACAGGTCCACAGCGTGGATCGTGATCTGCGCCGCCGGCAGGTGCACGTCGATCTGTGGTCCGGGAAACCGCACCGTGTCGGTGCTGGCCACGCGGCCATTTAGCGTGATCGTGTCGATGATGTTCGCGTTAGGCGCATCGGCAAAGACCAATCGTTCGGCGCTGACGAGCTGCAGGCCGCCCGGATCGGTCACCTGGAAGGTGATCGAGAGGGTGTCACGGTACACGAGCGTGTACGGACTCGGCAGCGTCACGTTCGTGATCTCCGGCGCCGTCTTGTCGCCGGCGGGCGGTTTCGTGACCGTGCCCGGCTCGGTGGACGATCCGCATGCGGCTCCGACCACGAGCACGGCCCACAGGACGCATCGGCGCATGTTCACTGAATGCGAATCAGCGCAATCGACAATGCCGACGATGGACTACCGCCGTTGTCGCTTTGGAAGCGGAAGAAATTCTTCCAGCTGTAGCACGAGCCAACGTAGTAGAACGAGATGCCGCCTGGTGGCATGGCGTGAATGACCGTGGGCGTCATTGCGCAGCCGTTGATGTGCGGGGTCAGCATGCCAGGGCCGACCAAGTCCGGAAAATCCCGCGCGATGCCATCGAATACATCACGGAGACGCCACGACGGCGTCGTTAGGCGCGCGTCGCGCGGCGAGAGCGCCGGTGCGTCGTAGGAGGTCAGCGTTGCCAGCGACCAGTCGCGGACGAGCTCCCCCCATGGTCGGCCGGTGCGTGCAGACAGATTCGCCACGCCGGTCAGCGATGGCTCCTGCGTCAGGGCGCGGAGGAACGCGCCTTCGTCCGTCGCGTACTGGTCGACCGCCCACCGCACGAGCCACCACACGCTTCCATAGAACGACGCGTCGTACGGATCGGTCGAGCCGAGTGGGGTGTGCTGCTCGCTCGGTGTGAGGAAATCGTGAAGGTAGAGGAAATGATCGTACATCGTGTACGGCTGGCTGACGCACGCCGCCCAGGTTGGGCGCACGTCGCAGTAGGGGGCGGTACTGTAGCCACTGCCCCCCTTCCACTTCATCGGCGTGACGGTCCTTGCCCAAAGCTCCATGGCGTGCATGGCCGTGCCTTCCTCGAGCCAACTCTCTTCCTGCTGCGGCGCCTGCCTTGCGAAGTGCTCGGCCATCGAGGCGATGTGCTTCGTCTCGTGTGCGATCGTGCCGCGGATGATGTGCCGCCAGACGTCGCGCGTGAAGCTGCCGTCGAAGCCAAACCCGCTTGTCGTCGGGACGACGGCGTAAAACATCTCGCGCTGGTTGCTCGACGGGACCGAGGTTGCCGGATAGAAATCGCAGCTCACGACGAAGCCCGTCGGACCCATCTCGTTCACCGCCGGCGTGAAGAGCATGGTCACGCGGCCAGGACCGCCTAACGACGCATCCATCGCCATCGGGTCGCCGAAGTTCTTCGCGATGATGTCATACGTCGTCTGGTCGAATTCCGCGCCGACGCTCTGGTAGTAATCGTCCATGAAGCCAGCGACCGGTGCTTGCACGTCCTCGAGAATGATCGAGTGTGCGCCCGAATAGACGACGCGCGCCTCGATCGTGCGATAGTCGTCGCAGAATTCCGGCGTGTCGATGCGCGGCACGCGGATGAACATGTTCGTGCCAATGTCGGGCGCGCTCGACGCCGCTGCCACGACGTCCGCGCTTGCTCTGAGGCGCGCGGCGCGTCGGAGTGCCGGAAGTGGCGATCCGAGGGTCGCGGCGAGCTTTCGGCTCTTCTCCAGGAGATTGCGATGCGCGATCGCTGCTCGTCGCAACGAGTCCCTGCTGATGCGGAGCACGCCTGACGCAGTCGCGCCGCGCGGGATTGGCGGCGCGACAGAACGCGACAAGACGGGCTGAGCGAGCCGCGCGGCGCTCGCAGCTACCGTCGTCGGAGCCCAGAAGCCCGTATCGACCGCAAAGCTGAAGCCTGTCGTCGACGACGCGCTCGTTCCGCCATTGGAGATCGTGAGCAGATACAACCCCAACCCGGTGTCGTGCGCGAGCTCGTTGCAGCGCGAATCCGCCGGGCTCCACAGGTCGGCGTCACCGACGGCGAGCGTGTCCTGCGGTGCAGTCGCGAGAATCGGCTGCGAGATCGCGACCAGCCCCGGACCCGTGGACACGATGAGCGATGCCGCGTGCGTTGCCTGGCAAGGGAAACTCGCCGGCGATGGAATCGTGATGTTGAGCTGCGTCGCCGTCGCCGCGGTTACCTGAGCCGGCAAGCCGTCGACGGTGACGACGTTGGCGCCTGGCGTCGTACTGAAGTTCTGACCGGTGATCGTGGCGCTGCCGCCGGCCTGCAGCTGAGGTGGCGAGACTGCCGTCACGACCGGTGACTGTGGCGAGCCGATCGCGATCGTGGCCGTGTCAGCCGCGGGGAACTGTGGGTCGTGGCCGCGCGCGATGATGCGCACGAAACCACCAGAGAGCGGCGTGACGAGCCCCGAATCCGAAACGCTGGCGACGGAAGCATCGCTCGTGCTCCAGTCGACGAAGTATTGCGCTCCACTCGGCAAGAGCGCGCTTGCCGTTAGGCGATACGTTTTACCGACTGGCAGCGTCCCCGGCTTGAACGCGATCTTCACCCTCACGGGAACGGAAACGACGTGCACCATGAAGTTCGTTGACAGTGTGCCGCTCGTCGCCGTGATCGTCGCGTCCCCGCTGTGGCCGGTGGTCAGGTGCAGAGTGAGCGCACCGTTCGCTGTCGCTCCCGTATCCGGCTGCACGCTCAGGATTCCCGGGTCACTGCTCACGATGCGAACGCCGCGGCCCGAGATCGCTGTTCCCGTCACGTCCAGGAGACTGACGTGCATGTCGAACATGACGTATGTGGCAGCATTCGCGCTCGGGTAGTCGAAGTGCATCTGATCCGTTCCGGAGCTCACGATCGCCTTCAGCGTACCGACGACTCCGTCGGACGCCGCCGATATTGTCGCCTGGCCAGCAGTGGCGCGCGCGCTCGCCTGAAATCCGCCGGCGAAATTCGGATTGATTGTGAGATTGACGATGTTCGTATCACTCGAGGTCCACGCGATCGGTCGCGTGGTGAGCGAATTGCCCCCGGCGTCACGCAGCGATGCCAAGAGCGGCAGCGTGCCATGAGTGGGCAGAAAGAGGGTGTCCGGGGCGAACACGATGCTGGCCACTGGCTCTTCCACGCTCACGGCGAACGTCCCTCGGCGTCCGAGGGTTTCGCCGGCGATTGTCGCCTTGCCTCGGGCGACGCCCGTCACGATGCCGGTTGCCGACACGCGCGCTATGGTCGAGTCGGAAGACGACCAGTTGAGGGTGGCGCCAGGCAGCAAGACGTTCGACGCGTCGCGCACGTCGGAAGTGATTGGCAGGGTCTTGCCAACGCCAACCCACGTCTGCGTCGCGGACAGAGCAATCGTCCAGGCGGAGGGCGCCGTGATGCGAACGACTGCCATCGCGACCGCACCCTCGCAGACGGCGGTGACCGTCGTGGTGCCACCGGCCTTCGCGGTCAACACGCCGCCACTGACCTTGAGCTTCGACGTATCCGCGATCGACCACGTGACCGATCGGCCGTAGATCGGTTTTCCCGCGCTATCGGTGGCGATAGCATCGAAGGCGCTCGATGAGAGAACTGGCATCTCGAGCGTGTCCGGCGCGAGCGCGAACCCCTTCACGCGGGTCTGAGCCAAGACGTCGACGACACCGACCTTGGTGCCTCGCGTCGCGGTGACCGTGGATACCCCGCGCTTCAACCCCGTGAATACTCCACCGACGACTGTGCCGACCGTGGGATCGGAGCTGGTCCATGTCGTGCTGTCCAGGAACGCCGACGTACCGTTGTCGAGGAGATACGCGCGGAGATCAATCGTTTGACCGACGTACACCGACTCGGCGATAATCTTCGCGGCATTGTCACGCGGAGATGGCCGTACACGAATACCGGTTTTCGCCGACGCACCGTTCGCGGCGGCAGTCACCGTAACGGAGCCGGCTGCCCTCGCCGAAAGGAGCCCCGTCGCGTTGAGCGTCGCGATGGTGCTGTCGCTCGATGTCCAGACGATAGTCACGACGCCGACGGGCTGACGGTCATCTCGCGTCACCGTCGCTGAAAGCTGACTCGTTTGCCCAACCATGAGCGTCGAATCGGGTGCCGTGATCGCGACGGAGTAGGTAACGGGCGGCGGCGGCGGCGGTGGGGTGGTACTAGTCCTCGATTCCTTCGAGCAACCCGCGAGGGCGACCGCTCCCGATACCAGCAGTCCAACACCGAGCCGCGTCACATGCACCACCCGTGGCAAATGACTACTTGCTCAACAGCGGCACCGTGCTTCTCCGCCCGGCCCCGCGCGGCCAATATATGTGACTACTCGACGGCATCAAGTTCGAACGACGAACGGGGGGCGCGAGCTCCACGCTCGCGCCCCTCTCGCTGGCCGGCTCGGACTCTTCGCCCGATCTACCTTAGCCTGATTTGCATTACGGCATCTTTACTGGCAGACATTCGCGCCCGCCGTCCTCACGTTGAGCTGTTAGTCGACTCGCGGCGTTTGGCACGATGACGGCGCTATACATGTTCTTCATTCTGGTCTCGTGCGAATTGCGTCAGACGCCACGCTGCTCGGGGGCTTCCGAGCGGGCGTATACACCCTGACGGCATTAAGCCGGATACCGGAGCTGGGTGAGTCGAACGTAACGTCACGTCAGGGGAGTGACGCATCAACAACGTCGAGCCGACAGCGCTGCTACAGCACTGATTGACCCCGACGCTGTATTTGCGCGTGACTGCTATTCATCGACCGCTAGGCAAGCGTTAGGCAAACTCGGACGCCCGTCACCGAGCCGCTCTTCAACGGTCAACGCTAGGGGTTAATCACCAGGAACTGGTCCACCCCCTGACCGCTCGGACAAACTGCGGCGCTCATTATGAAAGCTGACGCGCTATATGCGTCCTTCTTTGGCGTCAGGCGGAAAGTGCCGGGCGTCAAAGCGCGTAGGACGGCGCGTCCACTGTCAATCGGGCGGATCTCCGCGACACTATTATCAGTCGGGACGTAGATGAAAGGCGTTCGCACCGTGTCGGCGACGTTACACGAGGGGAGACCGATGGGCGTCATCACTACGGATAGAATCACCGAATCGCCCGCGACCAGCTGCCCCACTCCGTTCACTACTTTGGCTGATGGGAAACCCGCAATGACTGGCACCGGAGTCAGCGGGGCTGCGCCCAGGCAATCGTCCATGAAGCAGGTAATATGCAGGCCGGTGTTCTCCCGGCATGCGGCGAGTCCCAGGATCAGTGCGAGCCGCCCTGGCCAGAGGATGGCGCCGTGGTTCCCGCGATTGTCGCGTGGCCGAAGCAGAGCGTACTGCATCCAGACCTCCGATACGGGTCATCGAGCCGCTCCCGAACGGTGCTCCACTGACTGATTGCACCGTAGTGAGAATGAAGGGTGGCGGTGCTTATTCCCTCTGCCCATACGTCAGCCGACGTAGAACGGGGCTCATCGCCCCCGCTGCGCCACGACACCCGGCCCATCGCCGCTCAGCGCGCGTTCGAAGGCCCGCATGTTCTCGGTGACCGGCACCGCGCGCAGGTGATACAGATCCGACAGCGCGTTCCACGCACCGCCCCGGTAGCTGCGCGCGGCGCGGTAGCCGGCGGTTCGCGCCCAGGCGGCACTCTCGGCGTCCCATGCGCCGAACGGGTACGCAAAGAAGTCGGGGGCGCGTCCGAGGTGCTGCTTGATATCCTCGCGACTCATCGCCACCTCGTTATGCAGGGCCGCGTGACAGTCGGGGAGGACAGGATGCGTTCTCGTATGTGAGCCGATCGTCATCCCCGCATCCTGCAGCTCGCGCAGCTGTTCCCAGGACATGAGCTTCCCATCCTTACCGATCGGGGTGGTGAATACAAAAAAGGTCGCGGTCAGGCCGAAGCGCTGAAGAATAGGAAAGGCGTGGCGATACTGGTTTTCCCAGCCGTCGTCGAACGTGATCACCACAGCGCGATTCGGGAGAGTGTCACGCCCCTCGATGGCATCGACAAGCGCCGCGAATGAGACCACGTGATACCCGCCGTCCACGAGGTACCGCATCTGGGCAACGAACACCGAGTCGTCGACGCTGAGCACGCGCTGCTCGGCGGTCTGCCCAGGATGGTGCGGCATGACACTGTGGTAGACGAGAATGGGGACCCGGAGCGAGTCCGCCGCCGGCGCACTCGCCGCGCGCGACGCGTGGTGCGACGTCGCGGTTGCGCCAAGGGTCAGCACCGCCACGGCGCTGAGCAAGGGTAGACGCATTCGAATCATGAGGTGCAGCGCCGCCCGGACACTGTGTCCGCGGAACGGTGTTGCTGGTGCAAGAAGACGAGTGAGCGGCCACTCCGGTCATGGCGATTGCCGGTTGTATAGGGTGGGATGACAGGGCGCACACTCGGCACTCGCTGGTGCTGTAGTTAGGCACTCAACGCACTCCTATCTGACGTAGCGCAAGCCCGACGCGTCCCAAAAACGCTGGGCCGTCCAGGAGCGGCAGCCTCTGGCGATTGCGCTTTAGGAGATTTTGCCCCAGCGTTCCATTGCCTCGAGACGGGAAAGCGAAATCCCAATGAGAGTATTGTGAACGAACGCGAGCGACTGGAGCGGACCGGTGTGGCAGCCGAAGCAGCCGATGCGATTGTCGCAACGCTCTCGGCGCGACTCGATGCGCTGCTGGCGTCCTGGCAGCGCACGGTTCAGGCGGAAGCCAAGGCGACGGCGAGGACCGAGAACGTGAAACCGCGACCGGCGGCCGACGTGCTCACCGATCTCCAGCGCGAGATCAACGACCTCGATCTTCGAATCGCTACGCTGCAACACGAAGTGGACACCGAGAACAATCAGGCGGAGAATTGGGAACAGCGCGCGATGATCGCCCTGCGTGACGGCCGCGAGGATCTCGCAAAGCAAGCGGTGCACGAGCAGCAGCTTCACGCGAACGCCGCCGCATCCCAGGAGAGCGAGGTAGTCGAGCTCGAGGCAGTGCGAGGCGCGTATCGGAGCGCCGTTGCGGCCGTGCAAGCGTCGCAGCGCCCCGCTCCGATTTGATTGAAACTGCGGCTTCGCGCACGGTCGCCGTAATGAAAACGACGCCGACGATCCGAATCGAAGTCGCGCTGGCTCCTGCGGTGGTGCTCGAGCAACTCGCGCGTTACGGCAAGGACTGGCATGAGTCCAGGCTCCCACCCGAAGCCCGGAAATACGCCTGGTGCGCGATCGACGTGCAGGGCAGCAGCTTCGAGCTGCGGCTGGGCCGGACAGCCAGGGGCGTAGCCGTGAGCTGGCGCGGCTCGGTCGATGCCGAACAGGGAGGGGAAGGCGGTAGCATTGTGACCGCGGTGGGAAGGCTGCCAACATTGTCGTTCACAGTCATCCCGCCGTTGCTCGGGGTCGCCCTCTCGGCCGGATATCAGTTCGCGAAGGGTGCGAGAGTCGCGGAGCTCCTCCCAGTGCTGGGCGCCGTGCTCGTGTTCGTCTTTCTGATCCTGGTCTGGGCCCGGCGCTCACAATGGAAGCTCGCGGATCGTCAGGCGTCGCCCTGCCGCGCGGTCCTGTTGCGGGCGACAGAGCGCGCCACGAAAAGCAGCGAGTAGGTAAGCTCATGGCAATCGGTGGTAGCTTCCAGCGATGACGAATGACGGATTCTCAACACTTGGGCTGTCGCCCAAGATTCTCTCGACCCTTGCGTCGCTCGGATACGAGGAGCCGACGCCGATTCAGCGCGAGGCGATCCCGCCGCTGTTGAAGGGCCTGGACATGTTCGGCCAGGCGGCGACAGGAACTGGCAAGACCGCGGCGTTCGCGTTGCCGATGATCGAGCGTGTCCACAGTGATGCCGCACGGGCGCGCGACCACTCTCGTCGTGCGGCTGCGCTCGTCCTTGTGCCGACGCGGGAGTTGGCGATGCAGGTTGCGGAAGCCGTGCACAAGTACGGCAATGCGTTTGGCACGAGCGTCGTGCCGGTCTACGGTGGCCAGGCGATCCAGCAGCAGCTTCGCGCGCTCGGGCGCGGTGTCGACGTGGTGGTGGCCACGCCCGGACGCGCCGTGGACCACATCGCGCGCGGATCGCTTAAGCTCTCGGACGTCACGTACGTCGTGTTGGACGAGGCCGATGAGATGCTCGACATGGGTTTCGCGGACGATCTCGAGGTCATCTTGCAAGCGCTGCCCATCGAGCGTCAGACGGCCCTTCTCTCGGCGACGTTCGCACCACATGTCGCCGACATCGCCAAACGCTATTTGAAGAATCCCGTTCGCGTCACGATCAAGAGCGAGCCGGTCGCCAAGGGAAGCCTCCCGCGCATCCGGCAGGTGGCGTACGTGGTCACGCGGCAACAGAAGCTTGCCGCTCTGAGTCGCGTGCTCGACATAGAAGATCCGACGTCAGCGATCATCTTCTGCCGCACGCGTGGCGAGGTCGATGGGCTCACGGAATCGCTCGCGGCACACGGTTATCGTGCGGCGGCGCTGCATGGCGGGCTGTCGCAACAGGAGCGTGACCGGGTGATGCGGCGTTTTCGCTCGGCCGACGGCAGCCTCGATCTGCTCGTCGCCACTGACGTCGCGGCGCGGGGGTTGGACATCGAGAATGTTTCACATGTTGTGAACTTCGACGTCCCATCGTCGCCGGATGCATACGTACATCGCATCGGTCGCACGGGACGAGCCGGACGCGGCGGCGTCGCGATCACGTTCGCCGAGCCGCGCGAAGCGCGATTCTTGAGAAATGTCGAGCAGGTGACGAAGCAACGCATCAAGACGGAGGCAGTGCCAACGATCGTCGATTTGCGGGCGCGCAAGTTGGAGCTGACGCGGGCGTCGATCGAAGAGGCGCTGAGCGCGGACGATCGGGACGACTATCGCGTCGTCATCGAGACGTTGGCGGCCGAGCACGATCTGATTGACGTCGCAACGGCGGCGGTGAAGCTCGTGCACGAGTCTCGCAACCGCAGCTCGTCCTCCGAGGAGATCGTGAGCGAGCCCACGTTGCGGCCCAACCAGCGGGATCGCGACAGGACGACGACGCGGCTGTTCATCGGGCTGGGGCGGTCGAGCGGCATTCGTCCAAAAGACATCGTCGGTGCGATTGCCAATGAAGCGGGAGTTCCCGTATCGGGCATCGGAGCGATCGATATCGCCGATCGCTTCTCGCTCGTCGATGTGCCGGAAGGGGAAGCGAAGTCGGTGATCGCCGCATTACGCGCGACCACGCTTCGGGGGAAGAAGGTGGTCGTTAAGCTCGATCGCCGGTAATGGGCCTTCACTCCGCGTACCACTGAAAGATCCTTCGTCGAGAACCTGGACTGGTCCAACGACGTCGCGATCCCCGCGTGCTTAAGGAATTCGGAACAGCGTCGCTGCATTCCCGCGGCCAATCTTCGAGCGATCTGCGTCGCTGATCGCAGCGTGGTCGAACCAGTCCGCTGCAATGGCCGTGTCTTCGAATGGAAAGTCGACGGAGTAAAGAATTCGGTCAGCGCCGACCTCCATCATGACTTCGATCAGCGTTGGTGTGCGGAAATTGCCGCTCGTCGTTATGTAGAAGTTCCGTCGCAAATAGTCGCTCATGGGCAGCTTGGCCTTCGGCCTCGCGCCGAAGGTTCTCGTTATGCGGTTGTCAATCCGCCAAATGCTGCATGGGAGTCCCTCTCCCAGATGGCCGATGATGATCTTGAGCCTCGGATAGTCGTCGAACAAACCGCTACCCATGAGCCGAAGCGAGTGAATCGCCGTCTCGGCACCAAATCCCCATATAGAACCTGTCAACCACGGATGCCCTTCGTAGGCTGGTTGATGAGGGTATGCTGATCGAGGGTGCAGATAGAACGGCACGTCGAGCTCCTGCACCGTCGCCCAAAAATCTCGAAACTGCGGCAGATCATAGAACACGATGGAATCGGCGGTGCCGACCTGTGACCACCCGTTCACGAGCGCGCCGCAGAAGCCCAATTCTCGGATACAGCGCGTCAACTCCCGAGCAGCGGCCTGCGGGTCCTGAAGGGGCAACGCGGCGAATCCTTTGAAGCGGTTTGGGTTCCTGGCGATCTGTTCAGCCAGATGATCGTTTGCTCGCCGCGCGATGCGAATAGCGTCGGAGGTATCGGGAATCGCCTGGATTCCGTCACCGACGAGTGAGAGAATACAAATCTCCAATCCGCCGCGATCCATCTCGGTAATCCGTGCGCTTCCTATCTCTCCCAACCGGCGCTGCAATTCTGGTCCGCCCGCAGCACCATAGCTCGCGCTGAGAGTTTCAGGGATGACAAAGTGCTCTTCCAACGCAATCTTGCCCGGCATGGCTCTCGAGCCAGAGTTCGTCGTCTCCGCACGCCCCGTGGCTGCGTCAGGAGAATTGGCCGTTGCCAAGAGTCCCGCGCCGGCAACCGCGCTGCGTGCCAAGAACTCACGTCGTGTAACCCGAGCGTTCCTCCTGATTGTCGACATTTCGATTTCTCCTCGTGTGAGGACTGGTGCGCCGCGGCCGCACGCTCGTGCAGTCCGCGCCGGCAACATTACGGAGTAGCATCGGCGAGGTTCGCAAGCCTCACCTCGACGTTCATGGTGGGCGGGGCCAGCGATCGGAGATTTGCGGCCGAGAGCAGTCGCCCCGCGTGCTGCGTCATCGTCCCATCGACTCGGATCGTGAGCACGGCGTCGGAGGGCGCATTCGTCAACAGCGCGCGCAGTCGCGCGGCGAGCTCCGAGTCGTTGCATGAATCGAGGTCGAGCGCGCACCTAACGAGTGGGCGAGCCGGCAATCGTTGAAATTGCCAATTCACCCGTGCCTGACCATGATTCAACGCTATGTCGACAAGAAGAAATCCTTTCTCTTCGTCCGCTTCGGCGATCGAGCATCGCTCGATCGAACCGGGATAGAGCACCGTTGCACCGAGCGCGCGGCCGCGAATGTCGCGCGTGAGCACCTGGTGCCTGTGGATATGTCCGGACAACACCGCTCCGAAGTCAGATGGG
>DATEHJ010000616.1:0-3380 GCA_035279645.1 Gemmatimonadaceae bacterium | reverse complement strand
GGTCTCCGCTACGATCTCGGAAGCCAGTCGCAGTTCTTCAACGGCATCGTGCCGCGCCTCGATTCGGTTGGCAGACCGCTGACGAGCGAGGGTCAAGTCGCGCTGGGCGGCAACCAGATATCGGCGATCGCCAACGCGGCTGCTCGTGTGCCGTCGGCGGCGCTGCAGCTAGTGTACTCCACCGCCATCGGCGGATTCGACTTCACCTCGTTCCTCGAGGCGCTCCAACAGGTGTCGCTCCTCGACGTACAGGCGGAGCCGAGTGCGAGTGTGCTCAACAACCGCACGGCGAACCTCACCGCCGGCACGCAGGTCCCGATCCGCGTCATCGACGCGTCGTCGGGGGCCAGTGCCTCGGGAACGTTCCCGCGCGCGACGGTCCGAATTCAGGAAACTGGTATCATCCTCAACGTGACACCGCAGGTGACGGCGAACGGCCAGGTCCAGATGCGGGTGCACGTCGAGAACTCGGACGTCCAAGACCTCGGTGGCGACATCGGCGCCGTGTTCCCACGGCAGAGCGTCGACAACGAGGTACTGGTCGGCGATGGCGAGACCGCGGTCATGGGTGGCCTCACGCAGACGACCATACGTCTCTCGAAAACAGGAATCCCGCTCCTCGTCGATCTGCCGATCATCGGGAAGCTCTTCGGTGTCACTCAGCGTACCGAAGCGAAGCGGGACCTGCTCATTCTCATCACACCACACATCATCGACGACGGTCAGCAACCGTCGGATCAGATCCGCAAGTAACGCGGATCAGCCTCGACGGTTGACCGGAGTGTGCCTATGAAGCGAGTTCATCTAATACGTTGCCTGGCGGTACTTGGCGCTATCGCGCTGGTCGCATCATGCGACCAGCGTACGCCGTTCACTCCCAGATTTCAGGGCGGAGGAACGACCAGCGGAGTAAAGGGCGCGCCGACCGTCTCGATCGATACCGTGAACCCCAGCCCCGTGAACATCGGCGACTCGATACTCGTCGCCGTGCACGTGGTCGAGGATTCGGCCATCGCGAGCCTCCAGCTCTTTGGCCTCACTGTGCACGGGAGCGTCGATCTCGGTACGCTCTCGGTGAGCAACCGGTATGTGCCGATCACCGTGTCCGGATTCCGTCCCCAGCTGCGCGACACGGTCATACGGCGCTATCTGCACCCGGCGGCGCCGCTCGACACGTCGCTCGACACGCTCGTCATCGTCGCCCAGGCGACCGACAATAGCTCGAAAGTTGGCGCGGATACGGTCACGGTGAAGGTCGTGACGGGCCCACGTGTCAGCTTCATCACGCCCCAGGCGACGACGCAGCTCTTTGCCGGCGGCGACATGGGAGTCACCGCCCACGGCACGCACCCCGACGGCATCGCGAGCCTAACGATCAACGTGAAGAGCCTGGGGGTGTGGCCGACGCCGATCAATTACACGGTGAACGGCAACTACCCGTTAGGTCCCAAGGACACGACGCTCCAGGGGACTGTCACCATTCCCCCGAATGCACCCGTCGGCGCTCGTCTGCAATTCACCGCGTCGGGCATCGACGTCAATGGCAAGCCTGGATCCGTTGCCTCGTTGACGCTCGTCGTGAAAGGAATCGACACGGTACCACCGCTCGTGACGCAGGTCGTCTCGCCGCGTATCGAGCTCACCGATTCGGTTCTCGTCAACTCGTCGGGGTCGTCGGCGACGCTCATCATCGGCGTCATCGTGAAAGACAGTCTCGGCGTGGAGATTCGGCGCGACAGCCTCAACGTCGCGACCCCGCTCAACAACGTGTCACAGTGGATCCGGCTCCCGCTCACGAACGCCGAGCAGGGACGCAGCCTCCGCATCAGCACCTTCGCAATCGATCGTACCGGCAAGCACGGATACTCGGTCTCGTCAGGGACAACGGTGTCGCAGCCGACGATGTCGCGCGCCTGGACCGATACCACGGTCGTCGTGTACGGGCGAACGTATCCGTTGCCGTATGGCGGCATCAATACGGTGGTGGGCGACATCGCCGTCGACACCGCGCACGGCAACGTGTTCGTCTCGAACATCAACAACAACAGGCTCGAGATGTGGTCGGGGGCGACGAAAGCGTTCGCGGCTACCGGCATCCCCGTTGGATCGCAGCCGTGGGGTCTCGCGTTCGGAAACAGCACGGATACGCTCTATGTCGCGAACTCCGGTGGAACGAACATCAGCCGCGTCTTCGTCGGCGTGGGGACCAAGTCCGAAGTCCTGAGTCAGCGCATCCTCACGCGTAACACGTACGCGTTCATCGTCACGCAGACGCAGGACGCCAATACCGGCCGCATCACGCTCTCACTGCAGGGGCCGATCAGCTACTCGGATCGCCCGCAGTATCTCGCTGTCTCGAAGGCCGGTCGCGTGTACTACTCCACGGAGCCGACGCCGGCCGCGCCGGCAGGCACGATTCGGTGGCTCGATCCGTCGCTCCCGGTTCCGGATCCGCACCAGATCTGGCAATACGGCACGTCGACGGGCGCGGGCACCGCGCAGTGGGTGATGTTCAACATCGACTCGGCGTTCGTGCTGCACTTCACGGGCAGCTCGACCAAGTCCGACATTCTCACTGTCTACGACCACCCGTACGGACAGCTCGCCGGCACGCTCGTGGCGAGCGATTCGGACGTGGTGTCAGCAGTCTCTAAACTCGGATCGACGAGCGACGCCGAGCTGGTGGCGAACCTCGACATCAACTCCCTCGCGCTCACCGACACGACGTTCATCGCCGAGAGCGGCGACCACACCTGGATCGCCTTCGGTGAAGGCAACACCGGTCGTCCGGGACGCATCATGATGGTGAATGACCCGTCGGGCGCTCAACCGGGATTCTTCTCGCCTGGCGTCGCCGTGACCGACCTGGTGGACAACGCCAACGAACCGGTCTTCGGTGTGGCGGTCGACAGTACGGGATTGACGCTCGCGGCGCACGGCCAGCAGTCGTACTTCGCCGCGATCAACAATCCGTTCCACCTGCGCCTGCAAGGAAAGTACGACTCCTTCGACAACGGTGCGGGCGTCACGTTCCATCCCGGCGCGAACGGCTACACGACGGTCGCCAGCGATCGACTCGCGTTCGTCGCGTCGCAAAGCGGCTACATCGAAATCGTCGACATCGCGTACTTCCTGAATCGCGGCAAGCTCACGCTGAAGGGCAATCTGTATGGCCCACTCCGCGCGAGTCGTCCGTTCGCCGGAGATCCACCCGGAACCGTATTGAAATTGTTCGGGCTGACGAACGCAGGCCTGGTCGTCATCGATCTCACCGCGGCTGATATCAGACCTGGACCGTAGCAACTTCAGTAAGCTGTCGACACCACGTCGATAGTGACACCGGCGTGTGAGCCTCTCGCTCACACGCCGGTGGTGTTTTG
>DATEHJ010000615.1:0-7019 GCA_035279645.1 Gemmatimonadaceae bacterium | reverse complement strand
CCACTGCTCCCAATGGTTGCCATTCACCTGGGCCCAGCGATAGATGCCACGAGCACTCTGGAAGCTGAGCGCGGCCCAGGTGCTCCAATCGAGAATGTCGGCGCGACGGAGGTAGCCGAGATCATTGACCTCGAAACCCGGCGACTGTCTTAGCAAGCTCGATTCGAATCGCGTTACGCCGCCGCCGTACTTGCCGAACTTGAGTTGTTCGGCGTGGCCAGTGAGCGACGTGCGCGTCGGGTCTTCGACCAACTTGTCGCCCGGCTGCTGGAAGTAGTGCACCGCCGAGCGCTGCGTGCTGTCGATCGCTTCCGGCGAGCCGAGCACTTGTGAGGCGGCGAACTGCCCCGCGAGCTCGTACTCCTTGTTGTGGAATCGATTGCGGAAGGTTGCTCCGCCGGTGTAGGCGCTGCGATGGATGTACGGCGTTGACCACTGGTCGAGCGAGCGGTTGACCGCGGTGCCGATCAAGCTGATCCCCGCCTCGCCGCCGCGCAGGTCTTGTTGAGCGCGGAGGACCGAGTAGTTGGTCGTCGGCTCGACGGTTCGACTGGATACGCCTTCGACGCGCTCGGTGACCGCGTCGAGCATGCCGAACGACAAGCCATTCGCGGTGCGTCCGGTGAGCTTGGTCGCCGCGGCGATCGGCGTCGCCGTCGGCGTGCTCGCGTCGCCGTAGTACCCGCTCAACGACGGCGCGCGCCCGATACGTCGCGAGTAGAACAATCCTTCGTTGGTACTGCAGTCGACGACAATGTAGCAGTTGAGCTGGAACTGATAGAGCCCCGTCCCTTCGACGAAGAAGGGGCGCTTCTCGGCGTAGAACGTCTCGAACGCCGACAGATTGAGTACCGCGGGATCCGCCTCGACCTGGCCGAAGTCTGGATTCACGGTCGCGTCGAGCGTCACGTTGGGCGTGATTCCGAACTTCAAGTCGCCGCCGACCGACATGTTCTGGCCGCGGCCGAGCTTGGCGTTGGGCAGCGTGCGCTCGACGTTCTTCGTGACGACATAAGGCGTCACCTCGAGCCGCTGCGCGGTCGTTATGCCGGTGATGCCATCGAGCCGGCCGAGTTGCGACGCGAGCCCCGTCTTGTCGGGCGAATAGAGTGGCCAGGAGTCCCGCTCGGCGCGCCGCTCGAGATCACGCCAGACGCCGAAGCCGAAGGTGTGCTTTTGCAGGTGCGCGTAACGAAGCTGCGACAGCGGAATCCGGAACTCGGCCGTCCAACCTAACGAGTCGACGCGTGTCGCGACGTCCCAGATGCCGTTCCAGGAGTCGTCTTCCTGCTGGTCGTTGCTGATCGCGAAGTCGCGCTTGACGCCATCCGGGTTGACGGCGAACTCGTACCCCGAGCGTCTGTCGCCGTACGAGTCGATGATGATCTTGATCTGATCCGAAGGACCCCGCACGTCGCGCCGCGAGAGCGCGTGCATGATGCTGTCCGGGTGCGGGTCGTACATCCGTACGAAGACGTACAGATTCCGCTCGTCGTATGCGACCTGAAATTCGGTCTTGTACGTCGGATCGACGTCGACGCGAGGCTGGAATTGACGAAAGGCGGAGGTCGTCGCGACGCCCTGCCACGTCGCATCGTCGTTACGCCCATCGATGATCGGCGCGCGGCGAGTCCGCACCGCGACGGCCGTTAGGGATGTCGGTCCAGGCGGCGCCGAAGCGAGCACGGCCGACGACGTCGCGTGCTGCGGTGGCAGCGCAACTAGCAGGGAGCCAAACGATAGAATCGTGAGGAACATCGCTGTCCAATGGCGAGAAGACGCGAATTGGACAGACGAAGGGCGGCAAGGGTTGGGACGAACCGTTAGATGCGATGCTGAACGAGAAAGTTCGGTCGCTCGTACAATTCGGAGAACCCAACCCGTCGCATATTGCGATACGATGAATTGGGTCGGTCGGCCGTCTCGGCGACCGTGTCAGCAGACACCCATTCGCATCCGAGCGCCGCGGCATCGCTGAGTCGGCGCGCGAGCAGCGCGGTTTGGGCTCCACGCTTTCGATCCGACTCGATCGTCGCGCCCAATCCACACCAGGCGTGCTTACCGCGTGTATACAGCGCGGCGCCGGCGATCGGTCGAGCGTCGTCGTGCACGAGATAAAACCGCCACTCGCGGCGGCCGATCGTCGATCGAATACCCGGTCCCAGACCCTCGGGGACGCCAAGCGGGCGTGCGACGATGCGCTCGAAGGTCTCGGCGTCCTCCGGCCCGATCTGCTTCACGCGAAGACGCGAATCGATCGTTGGGTCGTTAGGCAGCGCGCCCGCGCGCCGGTAGACCTTCACATTCTTCGAAACGAGCCGGTACCCGCGCTGCGCGAACCACTCCGTCGCCTCGAGCGGAATCGCCTCCGGGCTCCATTGGATCACGAACCGCTCGACGCCTGCCGACGCATACGCGGCAATGATCCCGTCGAGCTGGCACTCGTTCAGGGGCGTCGTGAACCCGAGCCCGATGACGCGATTGATCGCCAGCGTCGACGAACCCGTGGCGAGGAGCAACACCGCGCCCCCGACCCGCTGCACCTGAATTCCGTACTGCTTTCGGAACTCCGGCGCGAGGCTCAGCTGCAACTCCGCCCACGCTTCCGCTTCTACGAGCTCGATCTCGGCGGCGAGAGAAGAGGGAAGGGAGACGGGAAGAGGAAGTGAAACTGGGGGACCGCTCATCCTTCGCGTGTTACCGACAAACCTACAGAGTCGATGCCTGATTACCTGCAGTCAGCGTCGACTGCGAGAGCAACAAAACTGGAGGGGCTAGGGGCTAGGAGGCTAGGGGTCAGGGAATATTTTGCGAGCCGTCGCGAGCATTCAGTGGATGATCAACAACAACTCGATCGCGCTCAGGAGACCCGTGTCCGCTGCACCGTGACCTCGAGGATGCAGATGCGCCGGTGATGATCGGTCGACTTCGGGCAAGCCGCGGCGCTGTCGTTCTTCAGAAGGAATGAAATGGTATCGCGCCTCACCGATTGAATCGGCCGTCCCATCTGCCTCGCCGGAAGCCATGCGGTGGTATCGATGGCCTGACGAACTGACTTCAGGAACAACTGATGGTCCGATCTGATGACCTTCAAGCGCGATGGATCGACGCGACCAGCCGTATCGATGGCGATGTCGAGCACGACCTCACCCTCGACGTTGGCCGAGCGCAGCAGGTCCGGATACTTGGGTGAGAGCGCTTGGCGTGGTCGCGCGACGGTGTCTCCGCCCGGAGGAAAACACCCGGTAGCCCGCCTGAACGACCAGTGCGGCGACAAGTACGCGAACGAGGCGAGGGCGCATCCGCCACGCGCCACGCGCCACGCGTCACGCTCAACGCGCCACGCTCACGGCCCCGAGAACCCGATCGGCACACCGCCTGGGGCGCGGACAACCGCGACGGTGACGCCTTCCATCATGCGCGTCGGCGGCATGATCTCATGCGCGCCTTCACTGAGCGCCTTCTCGAACGCGGCCTTCGCGTCCTCGACGTGGACGACGGGCATGCTGCTCGGCGTTTCCGAGGCGTGCGTCTGCCGAATCCCACCGCCACCGGTTTCGGAGTAAGCAAAGAGGTGGTACTCGCCGTTAGGCGACGGCGTGCTCGGCTTGAAGGTCCAGCCGAGGACTTTGGCGCACCAGGCTTTCGTGGCCACGGGGTCGTCGCTGGCGAGCTCGGTGTGCGTGATCCAACCGTAGAGTCCCTTCGTTGGCACGTGCTCGAGCTCGGCGGGCTTCTCGCGAGCGGCCTTTGCTACTGATTGCTTCGATGCGGTTTTCTTCGGCATGTGATATTGAAAGTTCACCGCAGGCAGATGAGAACTCAGCGGGAGGGGGCGATCCATGTATCTGATTCGAGACGTCATGTACTGCAAGCCCGGCAAAGTCCGCGCAATGGTCGAGAAGTTCGTCGCGATGTCGAAGTTGAACCAGAAGCTGGGCATGCCAAAGATGCGGATCATGACCGACTTCTGCGCCGAGCAATACTGGACGGTCGCCGCGGAAATGGAAGTGCCGGATCTGCAGTCGTTCGAGAAGATGATGTCGGCCGACCAGGGCTCACCCGAGGACATGAAGAAGTTCGAGGAGATCATGAAAGGCTATCATGATCTCGTCGATCACGGGAAGCGCGAGATTTACAAGATCGAGAATTGAAAGGCAGCCGTGGCATCGGGCCGGCGTGCGAGGGCCGCTGCAACCGCTGACACAGCGCTGATACCACTGACAAAAAACGAGCTTCGGGTGCCTCCTGGAGGCGCCTTGGCGATTCAGCAAATGCGCAACTATTTGAACGGAACAAAAACTCCGTACGTGTCGCTCTTTCGTCAGTGGTTTCAGGGCGTGTCAGCGGTATCAGCGGCCCACAGGTGCATCGCGTCGCCCGCGATCCCGAAATCCACATATTGTTCAGCGTGACGACGATCGACGCGTCGCGCCTTTGGGCCAGTACCCAAATTCGGGCTTGAAGCACGCGCCATCGAGATCGGCCACCCGCTCGCGAAGATAGACCTGCGCATCGGTAATCGCCGTGTTGTAGATCGACGGGCCGATCTCGGCGAGCACGAAGTCGAGGAGCAACTTGGCCTGTAGGTCGCCGATCTCCTCCTCGCGCTGCTCTTTGAAATAGCGCTTGATGGAGGAGAGCATCTTGTCGATGATATCGTCGGAGAGCTCGAATATTCCGTTTGTCATCCCGAGGAGCGTAGCGACGAGGGATCTGCACTTCTAGTGCTGCAGAAGCGGATCCCTCGTCGCTCCGCTCCTCGGGATGACAGTGGTTGTCAATCCACTCGCTTGTAGAAGAACACCGTATCACACCACGACCCATCGGGATTGAGCGCGAACTCCGGCACTTCGCCGACGCGCGTCCAGCCCATCGACGCGTAGAGCCGTTCGGCCGCGCTGTCTTTGCACGTGTCGAGGAGGAGCAGCGTGAACTGCTGCTCGCGGGCGTGGCGCTCGAGCGCGTGCATGAGTGCGCGCGCGATGCCGCGGCCGCGGGCGCGGCGGTGCACCATCAGCTTCGCGACGTCGGCGCGGTGCGGCTGGTTCGGCGGCCAGGCCGGTTGCAGCTGCACAGTGCCGACCACGCCCTGCTCGTCGCGCGCGACCAGGAACACGGTGTGCGATGAGGCTTCGCTCAACTTCGTGCGCCACCACGCCGTCGCCTGCGCCGGCGTGACATCGGACATGAAGCTGATGCCGGCGTTGCTGTCGACGGCGTCGAGCAGCACCTCCGTGAGACCTTCGATGAGGTCGTCCGATGCGGCGACGACACGTTCGATCGCAACCGGGCTCGAGGCGCGCGCGGTCACTTTCGCGGCTCTCCCAGTACGACGAGCGCGCGCTCGATCGCGCTGTCACGGCCGCTCGCGAGATCGTCGGGAGTAAAGACTGGTACCCGGATCGCTGGCGGAATGCCCGTGCCGTCGTAGGTCTTGCCGTCGGTGACGAATCGCTCGTTCGGCAAGCCGAAGCGCCAGCCGTTAGGCAGGCGGCGGCCGAGGACGTCCGAGAACACGCCCTGCGTATTCTGCCCGATGCGAGTCACCGCCGGCTCGCGGTCGAGAAGGGCCTGCGTGAACGTCTCGGCGGCGCTCACGCTATGAATGCCGATGAGATGGGCGACGGGTCCGCGGAACCCAGGTCGCGTCGTCGCGCGGACCCAGCTCGTCTGGCCCGGGGTCCATTTCGACGGGTCATTCGGGTCGAGCCGCGCTTCCTTCGTGTAGCCAACGTAGTCCTTCGCCGTTAGGCGGCCGGCGATCGCGAGTCCCAACGGATCGGCCCCGCCCCCATTGATGCGAACGTCGGTGACGAGACCCTTCCACGATGACGCGCCGGCGAAGATCGTATCCAACGACGCTTCGAGAGCGATGAGTCCACTGTCAAACGAACCATCGGCCGCATAACGACTGAAACCACGAATGCGCAGATACCCGATGTCCGGCGTCAGCATCCCGAACTCGAGCTGCCCCTGACAGAATTTGCGGAGCCCACCGGTGAGATACGTCTCGACCGTCGCGAGCGCGCGCGGCCATTGATCGCGCGGCACGCGATCGTTGCCTTCGCGGGAGCCGGAGAAGCGGAGCGACGGGTCCTGTCCGCCGATGTAGGTGTGCGCGTCGTGCAGCGGCTCGATCATTCCCTGGAGCACGGCGAAGAGCTGAGCGGGTGGCGTCGAGTCGGTCACCTTCGCTCGGTTGGCGGCGACAATCGCCGACCAGTCGACGTGCTTGAGGTCGAAGAAACCGTATTGCTCCGCCCACGTCCGCGTGAACACGTCGAAGTTGGAGGTCGGCGTGTTCGGTGTCGTCCGATCGCACACGGCGGGCTTCTGCGTCGCGCGTCGCAGGATGACATCCGACGCGGCGCCGTTCATATGAAAGCGCATCCCGCCCGAGGTCTTGTCGGGAAGAAGCAGAACCGTAACCGGAGCACCGACGAATCGATACGCGGCGGCAGCGCCCGCGGGCGCGGGCACGGCGGAAGCCGTGAACGACGGAAGGCAGGAGACGCTCGTCACCTCGAACGCGCGCAGCGAGTCCGTCGAGGCGTCGAAGAGAAATCCATACCCCTCGGACGTCCAGAGATTCTGCGCTCGCGCAACGGGTGCGACACCGATGACGAGCACGGCGGCGAGCAGTTGGAGACGAGAGTGTGTGGTCATTGACTTGTTAGGCTCTCCCGCGAGTTCCCTTGAGCGGCTCGCCACAGCCAGGACAGAGCGTCTTGTTGCCGGTCGCGGAATGCTGAAAGGTGCGCCCGCACTGCGCGCAGTAGCGCACGATGCGCGTGACCCAGACCGCGTTGAGCAGGAGCGCGACGGTGACGCCGGCGAGCACGTTGTTGTTCGCGAGCGTGGAGCGGTGAAACATCTCGAGCCACACGCCGCTGAACAACACCAGCGCCAGCGGCAGGACGATCCGTTTGGCGGCGACGTTGCGACTCCACAGCACGAACGCGATTCCGGCGAAGGAGACGAGAAACGCGAGCGCGAGCGCTGGCGACCAAAGGGGC
>DATEHJ010000614.1:0-4947 GCA_035279645.1 Gemmatimonadaceae bacterium | reverse complement strand
TCGTGCCGCGGCCAGTGCGGCTCCTGCCGTTCGAATGCAAGATCGCGCAGCAGATGGTGAGGTTCGTACCGCTCGAACTCACCGTCGTTTAGCAGACCGTCGACCTCGTCCCGATCGAAGTGATCGGTGTACCGGGCGAATGTATCTGCGTGGCGCTCGAATGCACGCGAGTGACGCATCAATGGCGACGCGTGCCGCTCACATCACACGGCGGCCCGAGCGCAATAGTTGGGGAACCTGTCCGCGTTGGTCAGCGTTAGTCCGTGTCCAACTGGTCGATTCCTATCGACGGAGAACCACCGTGCAGCAACCCAAGGCTACCAAGCGAGACTGGATCGGGCTCGGTGTCATCTCGCTGGCCTGCCTCCTTTACTCGATGGACCTCACGGTGCTCCACCTGGCCGTGCCGCGCCTCACGCTCGATCTCGAGCCGAGCAGCATCCAGCTACTCTGGATCATCGACATCTACGGATTCTTCGTCGCCGGGTCGCTGATCACCGCGGGAACGCTCGGCGATCGCATCGGCCGGAGACGATTGCTGTTGATGGGAGCGGGCCTCTTCGGCGCCGCGTCGATTCTCGCGGCCTTCTCGAGAAGCGCCGAAATGCTCATTGCGACACGCGCGTTGTTAGGCATTGCCGGCGCGACCGTCGCCCCATCGACGCTTTCGCTCATCCGAAACATGTTCGCGCATCCTCGCCAGCGAACGACGGCGATCAGCATCTGGATCATGAGCTTCTCGCTGGGAGGGGCGATCGGCCCATTGCTCGGCGGAATCATGCTCGAGCACTTCTGGTGGGGGTCGGTCTTCCTGATCAGCGTCCCGGTAATGCTGCTAATTCTGATTTCCGGACCAATTCTCCTACCCGAATTCCGAGATCCCAACGCTGGCAAGCCCGATCTCCCGAGTGCGCTGCTATCGCTGACAGCGGTACTCACGATGATTTACGGCCTGAAGCGAATCGCACAGGACGGCCTCACGATCGACGCCGTTGCGTTCATCGTCGCCGGCATTGCTCTGGGTGCGTGGTTCTTGCGCCGACAGCGCCGACTTTCCGATCCACTGATCGATCTGAATCTCTTTCGCGTTCCGGCGTTCAGTGCTTCGCTCGTCATGTACGGCGGATGCGTGCTCAACATGTTCGGTGGATTTCTCTTCCTGCCGCAGTATCTGCAGTTCGTGCTCGGTCTTTCGCCATTGCGCGCCGGCATCTGGACGCTGCCATGGGCGCTTGGATTCATCGTCGGGTCGCTCGCGACGCCGGCGCTCGCGCGCCGAGTGCGTCCCGCGCACCTGATGTCGTTAGGCCTGCTTCTATCGGCGGCCGGCTATTTCATGCTCGCTGGCGTGAGCGGGAGCGCGGAGCCGCTGTTGCAATTCTCGCTCGCGACGTCAATCATGTCGCTCGGCGCGTCACCGGTCTTTACGCTCACGAACGACATCATCATCGGCTCGGCGCCCCCGGAGCGCGCCGGCGCCGCGTCGGGAATCTCCGAAACCTGCGCTGAATTCGGTGGCGCGTTGGGCATCGCGTTCTTCGGCAGCATTGGCGTCGCCGTGTATCGCGGTGTCCTCGGCCATGCGCTACCAACCGGGCTGTCGGTCGAGGCAACCAACGCCGCGCTGTCGACGCTCGGTGGTGCGTTCGCGATATCTCGTCAGCTGCCCGCGCAAGTGGGAGCAGCACTCACCGTCGCCGCGAATGACGCGTTTGTCCGTGGCCTGATGTTATGCTCCGCGATCAGCGGCTTCGGTTCGATCGCGCTCGCGATCTTTGCCTCGGTGACGTTCCGCGGTGTGGGAACGGCGCCGCGGCGCACGGGTGAGCATCAGGTCCAGGCGATCGCATAGAGAGCGTCGAGTTGCCTGCGCAACCCGTGTTTCTCGATGGGGTAGTAAGCGCGGAGGCAATTGGCCATGAGACCAACAAAGACATTTCGTGGTGGTCTCGTCGCGCTCGCTTTGGCTGCCAGCGGATCCAGACTCAACGCCGAGCCGATCCCGACGAGTCCGCCGACAATCGACGTCACCGCGCAAGAGGTCGCTGCGTCGAATCAGAAGATCTGGGCGGTTTACGACGCGCTCGTCGCGATGTGGAGCGCGGACTTCGCGCAGATCGGCGAGAAATTCTCCCCGCCCGGAATGGCCCGTTATCGGATGCAGATCCGTACTCCGTGCGGCTATCTGAATCCCGAAAACGCGGAGTACTGCGCGGCCAATAACACGATCTACTTCGACGACGTCTTCGTGGCCGGACAAGTGAAGGCGGCCGCCGAGGCGCTCGGCACCGACGGGGATATGGCTGGCATCGACATCATCGCGCACGAGATGGGACACGCGGTTGCGCAGCAGCTCGGCTACAAATATCGCAAGCTGTACGCGAACGAAGCGACGGCGGACTGTCTCGCCGGTGCGTTCGCGCAGCACGCGGCGACCATCGGTTCACTCGAGCAGGGTGACATCCAGGAGGCGGAGTTCGGGATGGCGAATGGCGGTGATCCCTTGTCGGGGCGGATCATGCACGGCACATCGGAGCAGCGTGTTGAGAACTTCCGTAACGGGTTGCAACATGGTGCCGGCGCCTGTCTGGCAGACTTTCGAGGCTGAACTGTCATCGCGAGCGTAGCGACGCTAACATGTCATCCCCAGCGCAGCGAGGGATCTGCACCTTCGTTATGATCAGAAAGCAGATCCCTCGTCGCTTCGCTCCTCGGGATGACGGTGGGCCATGATCCGACTGGCAAAACCGAAAGACGCCCCTCCGATCGCGGAGATCTATCGTCCGGCGGTCACCGACCGCGCGACGTCATTCGAGCTCGAACCGCCCGACGCGGCGGAGATGAGCAACCGAATCGCCACCACGCTCGAGCGATTTCCGTGGCTCGTCGCCGAGGAGGGCGGTCGTGTGACGGGCTATGCCTACGCGGGCCCGCACCGCACGCGCGCCGCGTACCAGTGGTCCGTCGAGGTCTCGGCGTACGTCGACGAGAGCGCGCAGCGTCATGGTATCGGCCGCGCACTATACCAGGCACTGTTTCGCGTGCTCGTGCTGCAAGGCTACCGCAACGCCTGCGCGGGCATCACACTGCCTAACGCGGCGAGCGAAGGGTTCCATCGCAGCCTCGGCTTCACACCAGTCGGTGTGTTCCGCGGCGTGGGCTTCAAGCAAGGAGCGTGGCACGACGTCGCCTGGCTCGAGCAAGCGCTCGTGCCTCGCGACGACGCGTCTCCAGCGCCGCCGATCCCTCTCGCCCTGCTCGCGACATCGCCCCTGCTGCAGGCAGCAATCGAGGGGAAGCCAACGCTACGTTTCCGCCAGGCGAAGCCCGCGGACGTGCCCGCGATCCGCGCATTGATCGATGCGTCGGTGCGCGGGCTGAGCGAGCCGTTCTACACGCGCCGGCAAATCGATAGCGCCCTCCGTCATCTCTTCGGCCCCGACAGCCAGCTCATCGCCGACGGCACGTACTATGTCGCCGACGCTGGGGGCGAGGTGGTGGCGTGCGGCGGCTGGAGCCGGCGTCTCACCCTTCACGGTGGCGACCAGGCGAAGGCCGGCGCGGATCCACTCATCGATCCCGCAGTCGAGCCGGCGCGGATACGCGCCTTCTTCGTCCACCCCGGATGGGCGCGCCGCGGCATCGGACGCCTCTTGTTCCACGAATGCTCAACGGCGGCGCGCGCAGCCGGATTCCGCGACGTGGAGCTCACGGCGACGTTGCCCGGGGAGCCGCTCTACAAGACGCTCGGCTTCACCGTGGTGGAGCGCGGCGCCGTCCAGATGCCGGACGGCGTCCAGCTCCCAACGGCGCGGATGCGCCGCTCGATCATCGATGAACCTGCCACTCTGTAGTTGAAAGGCCGGTCGCGCTCATCTGGGGCCGCCGTTCAAATACAGAGTGGCCAAGCTGAATTGCTGACATCTATTCCGCCTGGATCGCGATCATCGGGTTGACGCGTGTCGCCCGGCGCGCGGGGACGAGCGTGGCCAGCAGGCCGGCGGCGAGCATGGACGCGAGGGCGGCAAGCCACGTCGACGCGTCGAGCGGGCTCACGCCATACAGCGCGAAGGTGATGAATCGCGTCACTCCCAAACCGCCTAACGAGCCGAGCACGAGCCCCATCGCGACGAGACGCAAGCCGTCGGCGGTCATGAGGCGCAGGAGCGCGGGCGCCGAGCTTCCGAGCGCGGCGCGAATGCCGAGCTCGCGCGTACGCTGAGCAACGGCATAGCTCAACACGCCGTACAGGCCGGCGATCGAGAGCACCAGGGCGACGGCGGCGAACGCCCCGAGCAGGCTCAGATAGAATCGCGGCTGACCGAGACTCGCGGCGATCACGTCGGGCATCGGGAGCACGCCGGCGACGGCGGCGGTAGGATCGATGGCGCGGATCGCTGCGCGCACCGAGGACGCGACCGCCGCCGGGTCACCGCGCCGTACCCGGATCATCAGTGAGAACGTGGACGACTGGCCGCCCTGCGGATACGTCCAGTACATCTCCGGCGCGGGTGGGGCGATCGGTCCCAAGTTTCGAATATTGGTAACGACGCCAACGATCGTCCCGAAGGTCGTGTCGGTCAAATGGAAACGCTTGCCGATCGGATCGACGTCCTTGAGATCACGATCCACGAGCGCCTGATTCACGACCGCGACGACGGGCGTCGTCGGGCTCCCGTCATCGGTCGTCCGCAGGAGGCGGCCAGCGAGCAAGCGCTGGCCGGTGACGCTGAAAAAACCGGGAGAGACGCGCCGGTTCTCGACAATCGGGAGTCGCGTCGGATCGCCCTGCGGCCGGCCCTCATAGCGAACGTTCCAGTTGCTGCCCCAGTTCACGTACGGTACGAGATCGATCGATCCGGCGCTCTCGACCCCGGGAAGCGCGCGGATCGCGTCGAGTGCGGGCTCGATGAAGGCGCTCGACGCGGGCTGGTTTGCATAACGAGC
>DATEHJ010000613.1:0-10190 GCA_035279645.1 Gemmatimonadaceae bacterium | reverse complement strand
AATAAGGTCTAGCGGCTCGGCGCTAGCTGTCGGCCCTAGCCCCTAGCCCCCAGCCCCTTCTGTATATTCCACACCAACCCACAACCATCTCCAATGCCCGTGCCATTGCTGGATCTGCGCGCGCAGCACGCCGCGATCCGTGATGAAGTCGTGTCTGCCCTCATGGGCGTCGTCGACTCCCAACTATTCATTCTCGGCGCCGCTGTCGAAAAGCTCGAGCAGCAGGTCGCCGAGCTGTCGAAGACCAAGTACGCGATCGGCTGCGCGAGCGGCACCGATGCGCTTCTGCTGGCGCTTCGCGCGCTCGACATCGGGCGCGGCGACGAAGTCATCACAACGCCGTTCACCTTTTTCGCGACCGCAGGCACCATTCACAACGTTGGCGCGACGCCCGTATTCGTCGACATCGAACCGCAGACGTTCAACATCGCGCCCGAGGCTGTCGCGGCGGCGATCACGTCGCGAACGAAGGCGGTGATCCCCGTCGATCTCTTCGGGCAGATGGCCGCGCTCGAGAAAATCAGCGCTGTCGCAGGCGGCCTTCCGATCATCGAGGACGCCGCTCAGACCATCGGCGCGCGCCGTCAGATCGGTGGTGCGTGGTGTATGGCGGGCGAGGCGGCGACAATGGGGACGCTGAGCTTTTTTCCGTCGAAGAACCTCGGTGCCTATGGGGATGGCGGAATGATCCTCACCCAGGACCAGGCGCTCGCGACGCGCTTGCGGCGTCTGCGAGTTCACGGTGGGGCGAAGCAGTACTTCCATGACGAGGTCGGCTACAACAGTCGCCTCGACACCATCCAGGCGGCGGTGCTCAGTGCAAAGCTGCCGCATCTCGCCCAGTGGAGCGCCAAGCGCCGCGAAAACGCGAAGTATTACTCCGAGGCGCTCTGCGGCATCGACGGCGTCTGTGTTCCGGCGATCGACCCAAAGAACGAGCCCATCTTCAATCAGTACACGATTCGCGCGCGGCGGCGGGACGACTTGCAGGCCTATCTGAAGAAGAAGGAGATCGGAACGGCGATCTACTACCCGCTGCCCCTCCACCTGCAGCCGTGCTTTGCATACCTCGGATATCGCGAAGGGAGTTGCCCGGAGTCGGAGCGCGCGTCGAAAGAGGTACTGTCCTTACCCATCTATCCCGAGCTCGAGCGTAGACAGCTCGATGAGGTGGTCGATGCCATCCGCTCCTTCTACGAGCAATAGACCAATGAAGGATGTTCTCCTAAAGCGAATTCAGGATCGCAGCGCGACCGTCGGGATCATCGGTCTCGGTTACGTCGGCCTGCCCCTCGCGATCGAGTTCGCGAAGGGTGGCTTCAAGGTCATCGGGTACGATGTCAGCGAGCGCGTCACGCGCGGCCTGATGGAGGGTCACTCGCACATCCAGGATGTGCCGAGCGCCGAGGTCGCGAAGCTGGTGAAGCAGAAGTTGTTCGAGGCGACGACAGACGAATCGCGTCTCAGGGACGTGGACGCGGTCTCGATCGCCGTTCCAACGCCGCTCGTGAAGACGCGCGATCCGGATATGAGCTACGTCATCGCCGCGGCCGAAGCGGTGAGTCGAACGGCGCACGAAGGGTTACTGGTCGTACTCGAGAGCACGACGTATCCGGGAACGACGCGTGAGGTGCTGCTGCCGATCCTGACGAAGCTCGGCCTCACGGTGGGTGAGGATGTCTTCCTCGCCTTCAGCCCCGAGCGCGTGGATCCGGGCAATCCGAAGTACCATACGAAGAACACACCGAAGGTCGTGGGCGGCATCACGCAGGCGTGCACCGAAGTGGCGACGGCGCTCTATGCGGCGGTAATCGACACGGTCGTTCCGGTTACGACGACGGAAGCGGCGGAGCTTGTGAAGCTGCTGGAGAACACCTTCCGCTCGGTGAATATCGGCCTCGTGAACGAGATGGCGATCGTGTGCGACAAGCTCGGCGTCGACGTCTGGGAAGTGATCGACGCGGCCGCGACGAAGCCGTTCGGATTCATGAAATTCACGCCTGGTCCGGGCATCGGCGGACACTGCATCCCGCTCGATCCGCACTATCTCGCGTGGAAGATGCGCACGCTGAACTACAAGACGCGCTTCATCGACCTCGCGAGCGAGATCAACAGCCAGATGCCCTCGTACGTCGTCGAGAAAGTTGCCCAAGCGCTAAACGAGGAACGCAAGCCGGTGAACGGAAGCCGCGTGCTCGTTGTTGGTGTCGCCTACAAGCCGGATATCGACGACATTCGTGAAAGTCCCGCGCTGGACGTCATGCGCCTCCTCGAGCAGGATGGAGCGGAGGTGGTCTTTCATGATCCGTACATCTCGACGTATCGCGAAGACGGGCATGCCAAGTCGGGCGTGGCGCTTACGCCGGCCGAGATCAAGCGGGCCGACGCGATCGTGATCGTGACGAACCACAAGGTGATCGATTATCAAATGCTCATGGACAACGCGACGCTCATCGTCGACAGCCGGAACGCCATGGCGCGCTCGATGAAGACCAAGGCGCGCGTTGTCTCGCTGGCGAACGCACGGGGAGCGGGAGCGGCGGCGGTCGCCGACGCCTGAGCCAGTCTCGACGGCGCGGGTCCTGCATAAGGGCTGTAGTCGACAGGCGGGAGCGAGAGCGCTTCCGCCTGCGTCGATTTCCGAGGTTTTCGGGCGCTCAGCATGACAGTTCCTGGCCGTGTCGAGCCAAAGCTCGACACCGCATCGCTGTACGCATTGCTTCGGCTCGCAGGTGGACGGCCGCTGGCGCCAGAGCCCAGGCAATGGCCGTCCCTGTTCGCACTCGCCGAGCGCGAGCGGCTGCTCGGCGTCATCTGGAAAAAGAGCGCCGATACGCTTCGTCGTAGCGCGCCCGAGATCGCGGCGCACTGGCAGCGTCGGGCAATCCTGCTTGGGGTCCATGCCGAACGACAACTCGAACTCCTGGCGACGACGGTCGCAACGCTGCAGGGAAGAAGCGTCGACGTCGTCGTACTGAAGGGTTTCCCGCTCGCACAACGCGTTTACGCGGATTACACCGTTCGTCCTTCGCTGGACTTCGACTTACACGTGCCAGTGGCGCAGCGCCTGGCCGCTGGGCACGCTCTAGCGGAAATAGGCTGGCGGAGTGTGAGTGGCGCTGCTCCGGACGAGGAGCGATTCGAGCGAGGCGACGTGTCTCGACCGCATGTGCTCGAGGTGCACTCATCCGCCCTCGACGATCCATTGCTCGATCATGTGCGCCTTCCTGTCGAGAAGCGCCGGGTGATCGTTGGCGGACACGAGCTTCCCGCTCACAGCGGACAGCTCGTTCCCGCCTATCTGGCGGCGCATCTCGCCAAACATCACGACAAGCCGCTCCTGTGGGCGCTCGATTTCTTCCTTCTGTGGTCCGGCCTCGCTGGCGACGAACGGCGTGCGGCGCTTGCGGCGGCGCGGACAGCCGGTCTGGCGCGGCATCTCGACTGGGCGATCGCGTTGACGGAAGGCATTCAGGCCTGTTGGGCGGGCGCGCCTAACGCCGCCGTCACACTGCGGCGCCTCGAGCGCGGGCTCGCGCCGGGCGGCAACGTTAGGCGGTTGGCGCGCCTGGTTACGCTCGCCGAGTCTCCGGGCGCGGCGCTTCGCGTGATCGGCGGACGCATCTGGCCCGCCACTTCGCGCCAGGGATGGCGGACGGCGCCGGGCTACTTTCTGCGCCGCGCCCTTCACTGGGGCTATCGACACTTGGTGTTCGAGCAGCCGCCCGTCCAGAGTCGTCCGAACGAGATACGCGAAATCCTGCGTCGCGTCGTACGTTCGCGCTTCCATCAGCGCTGGTCGGCGGCCGGTTCGCAGTCGCGAATGATGTATGTGTTCGACTACCACGCCTGCGAGATCGCGCACATCGAGTCGGCGATCGAGTTTCGGGAGCTTGCGTTTGAGGAGGCTCGTTCCCGAGCAGCGAAGTCGGGCGTCGACACTTTCCTGGGTGAGAGCGGCTGCGTCGTGGGGATGCTGGATGGTCGAGAGGTTTACCACGTGTGGTACGTGCGCGGCGATGGCGCCCGCTTGCATGGAGCCCCTGGCCAATGGCGCCCCGACGGGCGCGTGCTGTTCTTGCACGATGGGTTCACGGATCCGGCGTTTCGAGCGCGCGGCATACATTCCGCCGCATTGCGATGGGTTCTCGCACGCGAACGGGATACGGAAACGTCGCACGCGGTCGGCGTCGTGCAGGCGAAGAACGTAGCCGCGCGGCGTGCCGTCGAATCCGCGGGGTTTCGATTCCTCGGGCCGGTGAGCTAGCGAACGATGCCTAACTTCAAAGAGCAAACCTCGGCGAGGCAGACGCAGCCATTGCGTCGACGCACCCTTAGCGCACCGCTCCAGAAGCGCTCGCTGCTCTTGTCGGCGCCGGACGCCGCGCGCCTCATTCGTGACGCCGTTGCCGTAGGCGGTGAGCTATGGGTGCGCGGCTCCGGGTGGAGCATGCATCCCACCATTCGCCATGCCGATCCGGTTTTGCTCGCGCCACTCGAGGCGAAGGGCGCGGTGCGGCGCGGGCAGATCGTCATCGTGCCTCTGGGCCCGCGTCTCATGCTGCACCGCGTGGTGGATGTGCAGGGCGACGTGATACTGACGCGCGGCGACGCGCGACAGCGCAACGACTCTCCCGTCTCCAGGAGCGCGGTCGTCGCTCGCGCGCTGGCGGTGCGGAACAATCGCACCCTCACCCCGCTGGTGTTCACGCGGCGATTCGGCCTCGCATCGTTGGTGCGGTTTCTGCTCAGGGAGACGTACCGCCGTGTCCGGCTTGTGCGAGCATCGTTGAGACGGCCGCGTCAGGACAACCTAACGAGAATCGGATGACGATATTGCCGCGGGGCGTTGGCTTCGCGACGGGAAAGGCCGTGTACGAAGGCGCGCTCACGCTGCGCTTCGGCCAGCTTGTCACCGCGTTTCTCGGGGAGGATCCGCGGGCGCGTTTCTCCATCGAGGATACGCACGTTCCGTTCGTCGTGCCGAACGAAACGCCATCGCACCTCGAGCTCACCTGTCGCATCGCGCCAATTCCGCGATTGGACGGGGCAGTCACGTTTTCGGCCGATCGCGCGTGGGACTTGTGGCGGCGCGAGGATGGCAGCGAGGACATCGTGTTTCGCGGCGGGGCCAACTTCGGAACGGATGCCTGGCACTTGCGCTTCGACTCCTCCTTCTCGTCGGGTACTCTGACCGAAGCACCCGTGATGCCCGACGGATTCATCCGTGCCGACGGATATCCCTTGCTCGAGTACATCGTGGCGCGGCTGGTGAGCCGTCACGATGGTGCGCTCATTCACGCGAGCACGGCGATCGTGGATGGCGGCGCGTTCGTGTTCGTCGGCCATTCCGGAGCGGGGAAGTCGACGATGGCGGCAATCGCGGAAGCGGCAGGCGCCACGATCCCAACCGACGACAGAACGATTCTGTCGGTTCATCACGGTGTGCCGACCGCGTGGGGGACGCCCTGGCACGGGAGCTTGATCCGAAAATCTCCGGAAGGTGCGCCACTGCGCTGTATCTATTTGTTGCAGCAGTCGGCGACCGACCGATGTGAGCCGCTCGCGCCGGCACGTGCCGTGAAGGAGCTGTTCGTGCGACTCATTCAACCACGACTGCACGCGACCGAAATACAGGAAACACTGAACGTCCTCGAGACGATCGTTCATCGTGTGCCAACGTCGATCCTGCACTTCCGTCCGACACGCGCGGCGTTCGAGATGGCGATCGATCCTTCGCGCTCGGCACACTAGTTCCTCGCCGCATGGTATCGGTTGGCGCCGTTTTTGCGACAAGCGCTTGCCGATGAACTCGGGCTCCGTTGACAACAGCGTCGGGTACCGACGTCGCGATAACTATGTATACCGGCTGACGGTCGGGGAGCATCTCCTCGTCGCGCTGCACGCGCGCAGTGACGAGCCCCTGTATGCGCTCACGCCAACCGGCGCTCAGTTGTGGGAGCGCCTCGCGCAGTGGGCTACGATTGATGAGCTGACTGAAACGCTTGTCAACGAATACGAGGTGACGACGGACAGCGCGCGCCAGGACGTGCGCGACTTTCTCGAACAACTCGCATCGCTCGAGGCGGTCGAGTCACGCGGAGCCACCACATGATGGCGATTCCGAAAATTTCGGCCGCCGTTATGCGCGATCGCATGGTCGAGCGCGCGCGCCGCGAGCGGGTTCCGCTTCAGGCGGACATCGAGATCATCGCGACCTGCAACTTCAAGTGCGTGCACTGCTACATCGCGCCCTGCGCGGAGCGGGAAGACGTGATGTCGCTCGAGCAGGCGACCCTCGTGTTCGACAAGCTGCAGGCGGCGGGCACGCAGATGGTGCTGCTCACCGGCGGCGAAGTGTTCACGCACAAGCAGTTCAAGGAGATCTATCTCTCGGCGAAGCGGCACGGGTTCGAGGTGTACATCAACACGAACGCGTACCTGATCGGCGAGCGGTGGGCGGATTTCCTCGCCGAGTGGCCGCCGAAGGGGCTGTCGATCAGTCTCTATGGAATGAGCCCGGAATCGTACGAGCGATTGACGGGCGTTCCAAAATCGTACGAGCGCGTGATGCGCGCGATCGATTTGCTGCTCGAGCGCGGGCTCGTCTTCGACCTCAAGTGTCCGGCGATGACGATCACCGCCGCGGAGCTACCCGCGATGCAGGCGTTCGCGAAAGCGAAGGGGATTCGCTTTCGCACCGACTACTCGATTATTCCGCAGGAGAAGGGTGATACCGGGCCGCTCCAGCTGCAGCTCCCGCCACACGAGGTGATGGCGCTCGAGCGGCGCATCGATCCGGAGTTGAAGGGCTTTCGCGGGTACGCCACGCTCCGCGTCGACGGCTCGACGACGGACAGCGTGTACAAGTGCGGCGCCGGTCGCACGTCGCTGCACATCAACGTGCACGGCGGCGTGAGCACATGCTCAACATCGCGCAAGGTCGTCGGCAATGTGTTTGAAGAACCCTTTGACGACATTTGGGCAACGTTGGGCGGCAAGGTCGCCATGAAGTATCCCGCCGGTCATCCCTGCGCGACGTGTCAGTTCTCGCGCATTTGCGCCGGCTGCCCGGCGACCGTCGAACAGCTCACCGGCCTGCCGACGGGCTATGTCCAGATGTACTGCAAGATGACGCATCAGCGTGCGCACGAGCTCGGATACCATCCGACGGGCGTACCGCGGACCGTCACCGAAGGAATTCCCGCGCACGTCGTCACGCCGACGCGTGCCGCGGCACGAATGCTCCCGGTACTCGCGTGAGTATCACGAGATCCGCAAACGATCGAGGAACGCGGCCATGAAGCGCAGTCAGTACATCAAGCCATCAGTGTTGCAACTCGACTTCACGACAGACGAGGAGGTCGTGAGTCTTTCCTCGTGCAAGTCGAACACGAGCTCGCAGCAACAAACAATTCCGCAGACGAACGGAAGTAGTTGTTTCACGAGTACGTGTAGCTCGATCAGCGCGTCGTAATCCGGTTTGCACGCTGCCGACCGTGAAAGTCGTCCGTGCTCCGCGAAAATGCCGCACGCGCCGTCCCCCCATTTCGTGCGGAAGATCACATGGGGCACGGTGATTGCACCCGAAGGTGCGCCCAGTTCATTCACTCCTTGACAAAGGTACGTGTAATGCGGGTCTCGATTCTCCTGCGCAGCGTGGCTGCTGTCTGTCTTGCCACGTTTTCTCTCGGCGGCTGCGATAAGGATCCGACCGCTCCGACGTTCAACAGCCTGCACCCGCTGCTCGCGAGCGCCGCGGACTCCGTCATCCCGATCCAAGGCAGCATCCGCGTCGTCTTCGGCGTTCCTGTCAATCAGCAGACGGCGCTCGATCCCGGCGATTTCGTCGTCACGAATATTTGCACGGGACTGCCGGTCCCCGGCTCCCTCCGCTTCGTTGGCGACACGCTGGTGTTCACTCCCTCCTCGGCGCTCCCCTTTCTCACCGGGTTGAGCGTTCGCATACAGGGCGTGCTCGACACGCACAATCAGGGCATGGAACAGCCGGTGATCATCCGGCTACGCACTGAGAACCCTCCCGTCTCCGACATCAGTTGGGAGCAGCTCGCCAGTCCGACGAACGACTTCATCGCGGGCGTATCGTTCTTCGATCGCGACTTTGGCTTTATCAGTACGATCACCGGCGGCGTCTTTCGCACCGATAACGGCGGAGAGTCGTTCGCCGCGTTCTTCAAGAGTGCGGACATCACCGGCACGCGTGATATCCGCCTCGTCTCGAAGGACTCGATGTACATGGTCGGCGCGCCGAGCTTCGGCGGCTCGACGCTGAGCGCGACCGCGCTGTTCCGCTCGATCGACGGCGGTCACACGTTCCAAGTGGTGTTCTCGGACGACCCCGCCAACATGTTCTCGCTGGCGGTGGTCAAGCAGGCGGGCGCGGCGCCGCTCATGGTCATGGGTGGCAGTCGCGGCTCGATGTCGGCCTGGCGCTTCGATGAGCAGAAAGATTCGATCGCGCGCTTCGGTCCGGTCGGCGGCGCGGTGTTTGGGAACATGGCCGACATCTCGGCCGACGCCGCGAATGCCGTGCTCGACGGCTTCCAGGTGACCGGACCGCAGTCGGCGGTGGGCGTCGCCTTTGGTTCCATCGACGGCGGGCGGCACTACACGCCGATCACCTTGCCGGCGAACACGCACGTGTTGAGAGGCCTCGGCTTCATCAACAACACCGACGCCTTCTTGCTGGGCGACACCTCGACCGTGCTGCGCGTGAATGTCACGACGGGTGTCGTCACGCCGTTAGGCGCGACGAATGGCATTCCGCAGACGGAACGGGATCAGACGACGAACGCGCTGACAGTGTACCTGTTCACCCGCGCCAGGTTCGCGCCGGACGATCCCAACATCGGTTGGATCATCGGGACCGTTGTCCGCCGCATCCCCGGCCTGCCAGACGTGCGCCGCGGCATCATCCTCATCACCCGCGATGGCGGCCAGACGTTCACTCGTGAGGCAGTGTCCAACGCGCCCGAGAACGGGCTCGGTTTCTCGGAGCTACGCGACATTTCCGTCCTCGACAAGAATTTCGCCGTCGTGGTTGGGGACGCGGGGTTCATCGCGGCGCGAAAGTCCGACACGCAGAACTTCGCCAAGCTGTGCTCCTTCACGGGCCAATAAGGCAACGCGCCAATGAAATTCCCACGAACCACATACCACAGGCGCGCTGCCCGGTTGCTCGCGCTCTGCCTGGCGTTCGCCGCGACATTGGCGACGCCACGCCCGTCGGCGGCTCAGCAAGTGCCAGGCGGCGACTTCGACATCTGCGACTTCTGCGGGTCACTGGTGGCGAATACGATGCACCTCCGCGGTCGCCCAGGCTTCGGCACGAACCTCGGGCAGTTCGTGCTCATCAACGCCGCCAATGATGCCCAGGACGTCGATCACGATGGGTTCACCCCCGGCGTGAACTTCACGAATCTCTTCGTGCAGCAAGTGACGGATTTCATCAACGCCGCGCAGCCGTCGAATACGATCGCGGCGAGCAACTTCGTGCTCGGCGAGTTTTTGAATCCACTCAACAATGGCTTTCAGAACGTCGTCAGCGTATCCGTCAACATTCCGATCGGCACGGCGGCCGGCATCTATCGCGGACGCGTCACGATCGCCGATTCGGTGCTCACTCCCGGGGTGAACATCAACGGCGAACAGCTTCGTCTCGACTATTTCTACATCGAAGTCGAGGTGCTCCCGGTTCCGGCCGTGCAACTCCTGCAGGCGGACACCGGTGCCACGCTCGATTCACTCGTTATGCGCGGCCGAGCCGGCGCGCGCACGAGCGGCGTGACGCGCATCGCGAACACCGGCAACGTCCCGCTCACCAACGTCACGCTCGCCGTCTCTGATCTCCGGTTGGAGAGCGCCGTCAACATCATCATTCCGTCGGCGCGCATTTCCGTCTCGCCACCCAGCTTCTCGTCGATCGCCGTGGGAGACACCGTGCGGGCCACCATATCGGTCGACATACCGAGTGGCATTCTCGGAGGGCGATATCGCGGCACCCTCACCCTGCAGTCGGCGGAGGCCGGCCCGGTCGTCGTCCCGGTCGTGCTCATCGTCACGAGCACACGCGGCCTTCTCTTCGAGAACAATCCGGTGCGGAACGCGAACGGCGTCGCGCGAATCGCGTTTGACGCGGATCCGGGTACGGACTGGGAGGTAGCCATCTT